>NZ_BAABCQ010000146.1:0-19908 GCF_039539045.1 Streptomyces marokkonensis | reverse complement strand
GAACGGGGTCGCGTTCCGGGCCGCGCGATGCGCGCCGACTCATGGCGCGTCAAATCGTGGCGTACCGAGGGGAATTGTAGGGTCTTCAGGTTGTTGCTGTGTTAGCGTGATCATGCCGAGTCGATAAATGTGCGACTTTGGTGGAGGGTGCCCCGAGGGTATGTGTGGACCGACACCTTTTGACGGCGTCCTGCGGGGTCGGACCACTCGCACTCAACCTTCTGGGAATCACATGTGTGAAATGGGGAAAATTGAAGTCTTCTCGCTTCCGTAAGATCACCGCTGCGGCCGGTGTCACCGCGGCTGCCGTGATGATGTCCATCGCCGGTACATCGAGCGCGTCGGCCGTGGTCATTCACAAGGAAGAAATCCTCACCGCCGAGGTGTGCGTCATCCGTGGCAACGGAATGGTCGCCAAGGGGACCGCCACCGGGTTCACCTGCAACCCGAAGCGCGAGCCGGTCTGGGTTCTGACCTGGTGGTAGGGCGCGTCGGAGGCGGGCTGTCCGTCCGGCAGGGAAGAGTCAGGGGGCGCGCCTGACGCGGCTGCATTTCCTTCAGCCGTGGTGAACGGTCCATCGACTCGGTCGGTGGACCTTTTCACGGTCTGGCATGCGTGGAGCGCGGCGGCGAGCAGGTGGACAGCGGTGCCGTCGGTGCGGGATCCGCGCATGGTCTTGCCGTCGACGGCCAGACCGACCAGGGTGTCGCCGGGTTCGTCGACCGGGTCAGCGACGTAGCGGGCGAGCCAGGCACCCACGGCGTCGTCGAGGGCGTCACCGTCCAGGCGGGCCAGGAGCCTTCCCAGCGGGGAGGCGTTGGGTGTGCTGGAGGTCAGTCCGAGTTGTTCGCGCAGGTCGGAGTCGGTATCGGCGGCGAAGCGGGCGATGGCGGCCAGGGACGCGGCTCCGCCGAGGACGGCGACCAGGCACAGCGCGAGGAGGGAGCCCAGGTGGTAGCGGCGACCCCGGACACGGCGGGGATCGGGTAGCCGGCCCAACACGTCCGCCAGTCAGACGAGCTGTGACGGTTCCGGTTCTGGGCAGGTGGAATCAGTGTCCGCGCAGTGGCGCTGCAGGACACGGATCAGGGAGGACGGCACGCGAACGCGACCCCTGTTCGTGATCAAAGGCTTCGGCAACCGCGTCTCTTGTTGCCGAACCGGGTGAAAACCCAACACGCCTGCGTTTACTTCTCTGTCCAGTTCGGTGTTTTGAACCGCGCTAATCAGCGTCTCGGTCGTGCCGGAGGCGGGGTTCCGCACCGGGCTCTCGGAGAGGAGCCGACCGGGTTTTGGCTGGGCGCATTGGGCGTGGCCGTCTTCGCAGGCCATGTGTTACCGGCCTTGTGGGTTGATGCGGTGACCAACAGAGAAGGCGGCGGTGCCGCTTGCTGTGGCGTCGAGAGGTCAGGCGCGGAGCAGGTCGGTCGAGACCGTCCAGAGGCGCTTGGCGGTGGCGGGATCGAGCGCCCATTCCTTGACCCCGTGCGGGTGCTGCGCGAGGGCGGCGTCGTTCGGCACGGTGTAGGCCTCTTGCGAATCGTCGAGGTAGTAGCCTCCGGAGTGCGCGAACTCCGGGGCGACGGCCGCGACGATGCTGGTGGCAGCCCCCTGCTCGACCGTTTTGTACGTGAACACTCCAGCGGCTTCGGCCGCGTCGAGCGACTCCTTCTGCTGCGTTGTGAAGTTCCGCTGCAGTCCCGTCGCGACACCGCCGGGGTTCACCGCATTGGCCACGATGCCGTCAGACGCCCAGAGGCGGGTCGCCTCGACGGCGAAGAGAGAGTTCGCCGTCTTCGACTGGGCGTAGGCAATCTGCGGGTCGTAACTGCGACGCTCGAAGTGGAGGTCGTCGAAGACGATGCCAGAACGCATGTGCGCCGTCGAACTGACCGAGACGATCCGTGCTCCGTCGCGGTCGGCCGCTCCCAGGGCCAGGGCGTCATGAAGGCCGGTGGCGAGCGCGAAGTGGCCAAGATGATTCGTCGCGAATTGCAGTTCCCAGCCCTCACGTGTTCGTTCGAGGCCACCGGTGACCACGCCCGCGTTGTTGATCAGCAGATGAAGCGGGCCGCCCCACGTGTCAACGAATCGCGTGACAGTGGTCCTGTCGGCAAGGTCGAGCCGGACGACCCGGGGCCGTATCCCTCCGGTCGACTTCGCGATCGCCTCAGCGACGGCGTCACCCGCAGTCGTGTTGCGGACAGCGAGCGTCACCTCCGCCCCGGCAGCGGTCAACACACGAGCCGTCTCGATCCCGATTCCGGAGGAAGCGCCCGTCACGATCGCGCGGATGCCGGTGAGGGTGACGCCCCGCAGGACCTCGTCCGCGGTACTCGAAGCGGTGAAGGGCGTGGAGACGGGTTCGCGAGTAGCCATGGCGGTGACTATACGCACTAGACTAAGTTTGTATAGTGCGACTCTCGATTGTACGCTCGTTCCATGAGCAGTCCTGATGCCGACCACCCGCCGTCGACAGTCGCCGATACCGACCGCCGAACCATGGTTCTGGACTCCGCCATGGTCACGTTCGCGCGATTCGGTTACCGGAAGACCTCGATGGAGGAGGTGGCGCGGGCGGCGCACATCTCCCGGCCCGGGCTCTACTTTCTCTTCTCCTCGAAGGAGATTCTGTTCCGTGCCGCGGTCACCCAGGCCCTGGAGCGGGACATCACAGCGGTTGAACACGTCCTGGCCGACCCCGGCCGACCACTTCCAGAGCGCCTCGTCGAAGCGTTCGACCAGTGGGCGGGCCGCTACATCGGCCCGCTGACGCGCGACGTCGCGGCGGTCATCGAGGACAACCCCGACCTCCTCGGAGAGATCGCCGAGACCACGCCGCGACGTTTCGAGGAACTGATCACAGAAGCGATCGCCGTCGAGTCAGAACGAGACGCGGCCCCTCTTGTCGCACAGACGATGATCAGCGCATCGATCGGTCTCAAACATCAGGCCGCATCGCGGGAGTTCTACCTCGAACGACTGTCGGTCGCCATCGATCTCCTGGTGCGCTGAAGATACTCGCTGAAGCCGCAGGAGAGAGCCCGGCTGAACAGCCAGGTCCTCCCGCCCGGCCAGAACTGGCGCTGCCCCGCCACCCGACGATCCTCCGGCGCCCTGCCCGGGTCTGTTCACGACCTGACCGCCGCACAGGCCCATGGGATCATCGACGCGCGCGCCGCGGCCGAGCCGAAGTGCTGGGCGGACAAGGCGTACCAGGGAGCCGGCCACCCCGTCCGCGTTCCGTTCCGAGGCCGCCGGCTCAAGCGGTGGAAGCACCGGCACAACAGCAGTCACGCCAAGATCCGCTGCCTGGTCGAGCAGGCCATGGCGGTCCTGAAGAGCTGGCGACTCCTACGGAAGCTCCGCTGCAGCACCAACCGCATCACCGCGATCGTCCAGGCCGTACTCGTCCTCCTCACGCGTCAGCATGAGGTTGGAAAAGGCTCAGTGGCAAAGCGAATCCCGAGGACGTCGACGTCACCTACCTCATACCTCCAGACGCATACGCCCGGGCGATGGCGGACGCCGACACGATTGACTACCTTGACAATCTGGGCACCAAGGACCGGTGCACGCGCCACGGCATGCGAGTGGACGCATATGTCCTTTGCCTTCCCGAGACGGAGAACTTCCGGGAGGCCCTGAGGGCCTGGATGCAGGCCAACCGTGTCAAAGCAGACGGTCGTCATCCGGTGCGGTCAGCAGATGAATTCGCTGCGGCACAACAGCGCAAGCTATTGAAGACCGTGGGATGCACCACCAGCAGCACCGAAGCCGGTACGGCTCGGCGATCGCTCCGGTTGGCTCTCGAAGGGACGCCCGTCCGGGAACATCGCATGGAGTCGTCCGTGCTCGGACAGTGGCCGACCTCCTTCCAGGAGGCAGTCACCACCGTCGCCCACGCCCTCGATGAGAGTCGCCCCACACACGACTACGGACCGTTGCCGCAAGCCGTCCGAAAGGCAACGCGACTCTACGCCGCAGCGACCTTTCCCTCGTCGTACGGCATGGTCCTGGAGGAGGCACCGACAGACGAGGACGAGCCACCACTACCGGGGGTGGCCTCGACGGAGTCGTTGCTGGACCGTGCGATGGGGACTGTCCTCGACATCACTGACCGGGCGGAGGCAGGCCCGGGAGCCATCGACGCGGTGATCGAAACAGCGCTGCCCCTGGGCGGGCGGGTCTTCAACCGTCTTGCCGACCTGACAGAGGTACTCGCTGACTCGGGGACCGATGTCAGTCTGACCCGGAGTTCGCCGTACAACGGTGTGCGTACCTCCCGCCTCGGCTCACAAAACGCCCAGCGGTGCCGGGACGCGCTGCGCGCCGCGCAGCCCGAGGAGCACTCGGAACGGTCGGCGGGCAGGCTCGTCGGCGGCAGCGTGCTGCGGGGAACGGTGGAGATCGAGACGGCCGACCGGGGCGTCATCACTGCCCGCGTGGATCACGAGGTCACCAGCCTGCTGAGTGCCTACGCGAACCGCCGGATCACTGCCGAGGTCCTCGTGTCAACCGTCCGCTCACCGCACGGACGCGAGCACCACAGCTATGTCGTACTCAATCTGGCCCTGCACACAAGCTGACACCGTGTTCTCCGTGAACGGTCGACTTACGCGGGAGTGGACCATCACCCGAACGTGTGATCCACCCAAGTACGTGGCCGGCCTCGTGCCCGGGCGACGTAGCGTCAGGTGGCTGCGCCCGCAGCAGGCGGGAGGGGCGCAGGTTCGGTGAGTGAGAGGGCGGCATCGCGTGAACGCGGGCACTGGTGATCGAAGCGAACTGTTCGTCGACGGCACCGACAAGGGGCGTTCGGACAGGGAAAAGAAAGGCCAGGGGGCAGTGACCGGCGGGGGGACGGTGATGTTCTCCGACGCTCCCGGCGGTGGCTGCGCGTCGCCGTCGGCAGCCCCGGTCTCGGCCCGCACCGGTGCCGCCGGTCCCCGTGGCGTCGGTCCCGGTGGCGTCGGTCCCGGGGCTGCCTCCGTCCCGCGCGCCCGGCCCGCCCCGCGTCCCCGGCCCGGCGGTGTCCCTGCCGGGCACCTGGGTGCGGGGCGTTGGGGAAAGATCGCGCAGCGGATCGTGCCGGACGACCTCCAGCCCGACGTGCTGCGGATGGAGCTGATCGAACTCGGGGACGCGTTCCGCGCCTACCAGCGGCGCCCCGAACCCGACCTCGCCGTCCTCGCCGAACTCCACGACCGCAAGGCCCGCGCCTTCACCGCGTGGGCCGCCGTCACCGACGACGCGTCCCTGCGCGAGGAGGCGGAGCGGGCGGAGACGGCGGCGCGGACCACACGCGAGATGAACGCCAACCGCCTCGGCGTCACGGCGGACGGAGACGGGCCGGCCGTCGAGCGGTTGCTGACCCGGGCCCAGGCCGTCCACGGCCGTACCGTACTCGAGCACGTCCGGGTCCATGCCCCGCTCCCCGACGCGGAGGCGCGGCTCGCGGTGCTCATGCTCACCCTGCGGGCCGCGCGCGCCGGCACGGGGAACGTCACCGGGCAGGACCTCCTCGGCTGGCTGCAGGGCGATGCCGAGCGGGTGCTCCAGCAGCTGGTCGACGTCGGCTGGCTGCGGCTGCCGGAGGACGTCTCCGCCGACGACGCGCTGACTTCCCGGCCCGAGGAGCCCACCCAGGTCACCGTCCCCACGCTGTTGCCCGTCGAGCCCCGCCTGTTCTGCTTCGGCAAGGTCACCCGTGCGCGGCTCTCGGGGTGGGCGCAGAAGGTGGTGGGCGACCGGAAGCTGCGGAAGAAGAAGGCGGGGGCCGCCACACGGCTCCTCGCCGTGTACACCGCCGCCCACAGCCGTCCCGACGGGCGTCTCGGAAGCACCGGCGAGGACGCCGGCCTCGCACTGGACGTGGTCGCCTCGTTCTGCGCCGTGCGGCCCGAGGAAGTCGCCGAGCACACCGCGCTGCTGGTCGCCGCCGGCTGGCTCACGGAGGAGTCCGACACCGCCGGGGGGAGGCTGCGGGGGCGGCTCGCCGAGCGGGTACTGCCGTTGAGCGGCCTGCTGTGACGGCGCCTCGGTGACGGGTTCCTCGGTGACGTGCCGCCGCTGTGCCACCGCCGCGTCGCCGGGGGCGGCCGACGGCGGTCGGCCCGACCACCCCGACAGGCTGCGGGCCGACCTCCACAGATGCCGGCCCATAACGCACGGTGCCCAGCACCCCGAAGGGGCACTGGGCACCGTTCAGCTCAGCTCAGCTCGATTCGGCTCAGCTCAGCGCTGCGCTCAGTGGGAGTGGCCGTGGCCGTGGCCCGCGGCGGCCGGCTCTTCCTCTTCCTTCTTCTCGACGACCAGGGTCTCGGTCGTCAGGAGGAGGGAGGCGATGGAGGCGGCGTTCTCCAGGGCGGAGCGGGTGACCTTCACCGGGTCGATGACGCCGGCCTTGACCAGGTCGCCGTACTCGCCGGTGGCGGCGTTGAAGCCCTGGCCCTTGTCGAGCTCGGCGACCTTGGAGGTGATGACGTAACCCTCCAGGCCGGCGTTCTCGGCGATCCAGCGCAGCGGCTCGACGGCGGCGCGGCGGACGACCGCGACACCCGTGGCCTCGTCGCC
Source organism: Streptomyces marokkonensis (assembly GCF_039539045.1). Lineage (NCBI taxonomy): Bacteria > Bacillati > Actinomycetota > Actinomycetes > Kitasatosporales > Streptomycetaceae > Streptomyces > Streptomyces marokkonensis. The sequence goes on along the minus strand of NZ_BAABCQ010000146.1, from coordinate 13,331 downwards.
GGTCTTGCCGAGGTTGCCCTCGAGGACCTTGACGGCGTGGACCAGCGCGGAGCCACCACCGGAGACGATGCCCTCCTCGACCGCGGCGCGGGTCGCGGAGATGGCGTCCTCCAGACGGTGCTTGCGCTCCTTCAGCTCCACCTCGGTGGCGGCGCCGACCTTGATCACGCACACGCCGCCGGCCAGCTTCGCGAGGCGCTCCTGGAGCTTCTCGCGGTCCCAGTCGGAGTCCGTGTTCTCGATCTCGGCCTTGATCTGGGCGATGCGGCCCTGGACCTCGTCGCGCTTGCCGGCACCGTCGACGATCGTGGTGTCGTCCTTGGTGACGGTGATGCGACGGGCGGTGCCGAGCACCTCCAGGCCGACCTGGTCGAGCTTGAGGCCGACCTCCTCGGAGATGACCGTGGCGCCGGTGAGCACGGCCATGTCCTGCAGCATCGCCTTGCGGCGGTCGCCGAAGCCGGGGGCCTTGACGGCCACCGCGTTGAACGTGCCGCGGATCTTGTTCACGACGAGGGTGGAGAGCGCCTCGCCCTCGAGGTCCTCGGCGATGATCAGCAGCGGCTTCGAGGCGTTGGCCTGGATGACCTTCTCCAGCAGCGGCAGCATGTCCGCGATGGAGGAGATCTTGCCCTGGTTGATGAGGATGTACGGGTCCTCGAGGACCGCCTCCATGCGCTCCTGGTCCGTCACGAAGTACGGCGACAGGTAGCCCTTGTCGAAGGCCATGCCCTCGGTGAAGTCCAGCTCCAGGCCGAAGGTGTTGGACTCCTCGACGGTGATGACACCGTCCTTGCCGACCTTGTCCATCGCCTCGGCGATGAGCTCGCCGACCTGCTGGTCCTGGGCGGACAGCGCGGCCACGGCGGCGATGTCGGACTTCTCCTCGATCGGGCGCGCGGTGGCGAGGAGGTCCTCGGACACCGCGGCGACGGCCGCGTCGATGCCCTTCTTCAGCAGCGCCGGGGAGGCACCGGCGGCGACGTTCCGCAGGCCCTCGCGGACCAGCGCCTGGGCCAGGACGGTGGCGGTGGTGGTGCCGTCACCCGCGATGTCGTTGGTCTTGGTCGCCACCTCCTTCACCAGCTGGGCACCGAGGTTCTCGTACGGGTCCTCGATCTCGACCTCGCGGGCGATCGTGACACCGTCGTTGGTGATGGTCGGGGCGCCGAACTTCTTGTCGATGACGACGTTGCGGCCCTTGGGGCCGATCGTCACCTTCACCGTGTCGGCGAGCTTGTTGACGCCGCGCTCGAGGGCGCGACGGGCGTCCTCGTCGAACTTCAGGATCTTCGCCATGGGAGCGTGAGCCCTCTCGGAAATCTGATCTAAGTGAAAACTGACTGCGCCCCTCGCGCCCGGCTTGTTTAGGTCGCGGGTGCCAGGGGCGCAGCGGCTGAGCTAGGTGCGTCGAGGTGGGCCGACTACTGCTCGACCCGCCTCCCGGCGCTTACTGCTCGACTTACTTCTCGACGATCGCGAGCACGTCGCGGGCCGAGAGGACGAGGTACTCCTCGCCGTTGTACTTCACCTCGGTGCCGCCGTACTTGCTGTAGAGCACGACGTCGCCGACGGTGACGTCGAGCGGAAGACGGTTACCGTCCTCGAAGCGGCCCGGGCCCACGGCCAGGACGACGCCCTCCTGGGGCTTCTCCTTCGCGGTGTCCGGAATGACCAGGCCCGAAGCCGTGGTCTGCTCGGCGTCGAGCGGCTGGACCACAATGCGGTCCTCGAGCGGCTTGATGGCAACCTTGGAGCTGGTGGTCGTCACGATCCGACCTCCCCCTTCGGAGATCTCACGGGGTTAACTGTCTGAGGTGGCGACCAGGTCGATCCGTCGTCGCGGGTGCCGGACCTGCCCGTCGCGTAGTTGGCACTCTCCGGTGGGGAGTGCCAGAGCCGAGACTATGACCGCGATTAGCACTCGGTCAAGCGGAGTGCCAATGCCGGCGGCGCGTCGGGGGGAAATCGGCCTGTACGGCCGCGTCCTCGGACTCCCCCGGAGGGGCCTGCCGGGGCTGAGCCGGAGGAGTCCGCCGAGCCGAGAGCGACCGGCCTACAGGTAGTCCTCCAGGCGGCCCACCCTCAGCCCCTGGTCCTCGATCTCGTCCAGCAGACGTTCCGTGCGGGCGCTCAGGCCCACGCCCGTCGGGTGGTCCGGGGCGACGGACACGATGTCGCCGGGGCGGAGGTCGTGGTCGCCGCGGGTGTAGGCGAGGTCACCGGCGGGATCCAGGGCCGCCCGCCACAGGACGACCGCCGTGATGCCGCAGTCGGCGGCGGCGCGCAGGGTCGTGGTGTCGTACGTGCCGTGGGGCGGGCGGAAGAGGTGGGGGCGAACGCCGAAGCGGGACTTGAGCTTGGCCTGCTGGCCGCAGATCTCGGCGCGCTGGCCGGCGTAGGGCAGGCCGCGCAGGGAGCGGTGGTCGAGGGTGTGGTTCTGCAGGCTCGCGCCGACCGAGCGCAGCCGGGCGAGGTGGCCGTACACCGGTCCGGCGACGGTGTCGGTGAGGAACAAGGTGACCGGGAGCCGCCGTTCGCGGATCAGTGCGGCGAAGCGCGGGTCCCGCTCGGCGCTGTCGTCGAAGGTGAGGAAGACGACCGGATCGGTGGTGCGGACGTGGTCCACGACGGGCGGCAGGTCCTGCCCCCGCCCGTTGCCCTGGTTGCCGCCCTGACCGCCCGCCCTGGCCTGTTGCGCCACCGGAGGGGGTTCGGCGGGGCCGGCGGACCGGGCGCCGCAGCCGGTGAGCAGTACGGCGGCCAGGACGGCCAGGGCGGTCACGGCGGACATGGCCGTCGGGGCGGCCCCGGTCGGCCGGAACCGCCCGTACCTCACAGGTAGTCCTCCAGCCGGGCCACCGCGTACCCCTCCGCGGTGACCTTGTCGAGGAACTCGCGGACCATGTCGCGCATGGTGCCGCCCCAGTCGTCCTCGCCCCGGAAGTGGGTGAGGACGATGTCGCCGGGGTGGATCTCGCGGTCCCACTCGCGGTAGTCCCAGTGGTCGGCGAAGACCTCCTCGTTCCAGATCGGGGCGTACTCGATGCCGCAGGACCTGGCCGCCCGCAGGGTGTCGCGGTTGTAGTTGCCGTAGGGCGGGCGGAAGAGGGTCGGGCGCTCGCCGTAGCGCCTCTCGATCACGTCCTGCATGCCGCAGATCTCGCGCTTCTGCTCGGCGTAGGACAGACCGGGCAGGTAGGGGTGGTTCAGGGTGTGGTTGGCGAGGGTGACGCCGCGGTCCTGCATCTTCTTGAAGTAGCCGTAGTCCTCCTTCACCAGGTAGTCGCTGAGGAAGGCGGTGTACGGGACCTGCAGCTCGCTCATCATCCGCAGGAACGCCGGGTCCTTCTCGGCGCCGTCGTCGATGGTGAGGAAGACGATCTTCTCCTTGGTGGGGACCGAGGTGAAGACCGGCGGGAGGTTCTTCTGGCCGTCCACCTCGAAGCCCTCGCGCGCCTCGATCTCCGGCTTCTTCGCCGGGGGCGGCGGGGCCGTCAGCGGGACCTTCTCCAGGTTCCAGCGCTTGGCGGCGGCGACCCGGGCGGTGTGGGCCGCGCGCAGCTCGGACGCGTAGGCGTCGAGGGCGCGGGCCGGGGGCGCCTGCAGGGGCTGCGGGCCGGCGGCGCCCCGCCCGCCGGAGGAGTCCTGCGCACAGCCGGAGGCGAGGGCGGCGACGGCGAGCACGGCGACACCGCCGCGCGCCCGGAGCCTTGGAGAGGGCGCCCGAAACACCCTGGATACCCGACTCTTGTCATTTTGTACGACTGCTCGCATGGTGCCGGATCCTCGCAGTCCCCGGCCGTCGGGCCGCGCCCGACACCGCGCGGGAGGCACACGATCCACCGACTGGCCCACAATGTCCCGGTGAACGACCTCGACGCCCTCCTCGCCCTGCTCACCTCCGAAGGCCGCGCCCTCCTCGACGAGGTCCGCGACACCGACCCGGCGCGGGAGCTCGCGGTCGCGACCCGGCTGCGGCGCACGCATCCCGCCGAGCTGGTGTCGGCGGCGCTCGGGCAGGCTCGGCTGCGGCAGCGGGCGGTGGCGAAGTTCGGTGAGCGGGACGCCGGGCGGATGTTCTTCACGCCCAACGGGGTCGAGCAGTCGACGCGGGCGAGCGTGGCCGCGTACCGGGCCGAGCGATTCGCCGCCCTGGGCGTGACCTCCGTCGCCGACCTGTGCTGCGGTATCGGCGGCGACGCGATCGCGCTGGCCCGGGCCGGGATCCGGGTACTGGCCGTGGACCGGGACCCGGCGACGGCCGCCGCGGCCCGTGCCAACACCGAGGCGCTGGGGCTGGGTGAGCTGATCGAGGTGCGCGAGGCGGATGTCACGGAGGTGGACACCGGTGGGTACGACGCCGTGTTCGTCGATCCCGCGCGACGGGGCGGGCGTGGCCGGATCTTCGACCCGGAGGCGTACTCGCCGCCGCTGTCCTGGGCCGTCGAGGCGGCCCGTAGGGCTCCCCGCGCCGCCGCGCTCAAGGTCGCGCCCGGCATTCCGCACGAGGCGGTGCCGGCGGACGCCGAGGCCGAGTGGATCTCCGACGGCGGGGACGTGAAGGAGGCGGTGCTGTGGTTCGGCGGCACGCCGGGGGCGGTACGTGCGGGGGCGGTACGTGCGGGGGCGGTACGGGCCACCTTGCTGCCGGGTCCCCGCACCCTGCTCGGCACCGGCCTGCCCGACCCGGAGGTCCGTACACCCGGCCGCTACCTGTACGAGCCGGACGGCGCCGTCATCCGCGCCCATCTCGTCGCCGAGGTCGCCGAACAGGTCGGCGGAGGGCTGCTCGACGCCACCATCGCGTACGTCACCGCGGACGAGCTGCTGCCGACGCCCCACGCCACGGCGTACGAGATCACCGACCGGATGCCCTTCAACGTCAAGAAGCTGAAGGCACTGCTGCGGGAGCGCCGGGTCGGCAACCTGACCGTGAAGAAGCGGGGCTCGGCCGTCGAGCCGGAGGAACTGCGGCGGAAGGTCAAGCCCCAGGGGCCGAACGCGGCGACGGTCTTCATGACCCGGGTCGCCGGGGCGCCGACCATGCTGATCGGGCACCCGGTGGGCAAGGTTTGACCGAGCTCCGACCAAGCGTGGCGTGTCGGACTCGGCCTCAGCGCAGCGATTCCCACAGGTCACCGGCGTCCGGCTCCTTGGCCACCACCCAGTTGGCGTTCCAGGGCGCCGGTACGACGGGCATCGTCACCGTGCGTACGTCGTCCGCCGGCAGGCTCCCGAGGCTGCGGCCGAGGCTCATCAGCTCGCCCAGCGAGTCCAGGCCGGTGTCGGTGGTGAGGCTGCCGGTGACCGCGTCGGCGACCTGGTACAGCCGCGGGGGGTCGGTGAGCAGGTCGGTGGCGGAGATCTGCTCCAGCAGCGCCTTGACCAGTTTGTGCTGGAGCTCTATGCGGGCGAGGTCGCTGCCGCCCTCGAGTCCGTACCGGGTGCGGGCCAGGCCGAGGGCCTCGGTGCCGTCGAGGTGGTGGGTGCCGGCGTCCAGGTACAGGTGGCTCTTGTCGTCGTCGATGTCCGCGTCCGTGGTGACGGTCACGCCGCCGAGCGCGTCGACCAACTTGGCGAAGCCGGAGAAGTCGATCTCGATGTAGTGGTCCATGCGGACGCCGGTGACCGACTCGACGGTCTTGACGGCGCAGACCGGCCCGCCCAGGGCGTAGGCGGAGTTGAACATCGCGCCGCTCGCCTCCCGGCTCTCGCCGCCGGACGGCAGCGGGCAGGACGGGCGGGCGATGAGCGTGTCGCGCGGGATGCTGACCACGGTGGCCGCGGTCCGGCCCGCGTCGAGGTGGACGACCATCGCCGTGTCGGAGCGGGCGCCCTCGCTGTCGCCGCCGCCGAGTTCCTGGTTCTCCTCGCCGCTGCGCGAGTCCGAGCCGAGGACCAGGATGTTCAGGGCGCCAGTGGGCGCCGGGGCCGCGTCGGGAGAGGCGGAGGGGACGGTGACCGGCCGCGCGGGGCGGTCGTCGCCGAGCGCGCCGTTGATGTCGACGCTTGTGATGTTGTCGTTCAGGTGCCAGTAGGCCCAGCCCGCCGCGGCGGCCCCGAGCAGCAGGGCGCCGGACAGGACGAGGCCGGCCGCCTTCAGCCCTTTCGAGCGCCCGCCCAGCCAACCCGGGCGGCTCTGCTCCCCCGATCCGTCCGGCTCCCCCGGCCCACCCCGCGCGTCCCGCGCAGCCATGCGTCCCCCCCCCGCCCGTGCCGGTCCCGTTCGCGTCCCCACCCGAATGCCCCATCAGGAGGAACATAAGTCCGAATTATTGGGAGCGGACATACCCGGGTCGTCATTCTGCGGAAATTCTCAGACTTCGGGTGAGAGCGACCGGGCGTTCGAAAATTGCGGCGAGGGAGGGCGCCGAATTCGGTCAGGCCACCGCAGGCGCCCCCGTACTGCTCCGCGCTTCCAGGCTGGTGGCCAGCTCCACCCGGGTCGCCGTCGTGGAGCCGTCGTCTCGCCCGAGGTCCAGGACCAGCCGGGCCGCCGCCTCGGCCATCTCCATGAGCGGCTGCCGTACGGTCGTCAGCGGCGGCCCCACCCAGCGGGCCACCGGCAGGTCGTCGAACCCGACCACGCTCAGGTCCTGCGGGATGCGAAGCCCCAGCTCGCGGGCCGCCTCGTACAGCCCGAGCGCCTGCAGGTCGTTGCCGGCGAAGACGGCGGTCGGCCGGTCGGGGCGACGCAGCAGTTCCAGACCCTGCCGGTAGCCGGCCTCGTGGTGGAAGTCGCCGGTCATGACCAGGTCCGGATCGACGGGCAGCCCCGCCGTCTCCAGGGCGGCCCGGTAGCCGTCGATCCGGGCGCGGCTGCACATCATCCGGGTGGGTCCGCTGATCGCGCCGATGCGGGTGTGCCCGAGGTCGACCAGGTGCCGGGTGGCGGCGAGCCCACCCTGCCAGTTGGTGGCGCCGATGGACGGCACGTCGACGCCCGGGTCGCCGGCCGGGTCCATCACCACGAACGGGATGGAGCGGCTGGTGAGCAGGGCCCGCTGGGACTCGTCGAGGCCGGACAGGACGAGGATCACGCCGTGCGGGCGGCGGGCGGCGACCTGGTCGGCCCAGGTCCGCCCGGGCGTGAGGCGCCCCGCGCTCTCGGAGAGGACGACGCTGAGCCCGGCGTCCCGCGCCACGTTCTCCACGCCCCGGATGACCTCCATCGCCCAGGCGCTCTCCAGCTCGTGGAAGACCAGGTCGATCAGGGGTGAGCGGGTCGCCTCGGCCCGTCGGCGGCGGTAGCCGTGGTCGCGCAGCAGCTCCTCCACGCGCGCCCGGGTCGCGGGGGCGACGTCGGCGCGGCCATTGAGGACCTTCGAAACAGTCGGCGCCGACACACCGGCCTCACGCGCGATCTCGGCAAGAGTCGCGGTCTGCGCAGACCGCCTTTGCGTCCGGGTTTCAGCGGGCTGCGGGGATGTCATGACGGCGATGGTATCCCTGCGGGCCCTCTCGACGAAGTCTTCGGCAAGCCGCGGACTCTCGGAACATTCGCCCTTTCTCTCGAATCATTCGTCAGCGAAGTGTGCGTTCGGGCATGCGGTGGTCGAGCCGGGCGCCCTCGAACCGCGCCTGACCGCCTTCAGCTCCGACGTACGCCACACGGCCCGGCCGACCCTCGCGGGACCGGCGCGGACGCGGGGGCGGATCCCGGCGGCCCACCGCGGGTCCGAGGTTCTCGCGGTGGGCCGAACTCTCGCACGGCGGATTGAACTTCCTCGACTCCGAGGCGTTCGTCCCGGCGACAGGCCGGGCAAGCCCCCCCTATCTTGGGACCGCTCACCAGGAGGTAGGGGGACTGATGGAGCAACGGGGGAAGTACGCCTTGCCGCAGTACGCCGCGGACGCGGTGACGCGGATGCTGGTGGGGCATGTGTACCGGTTCATGCCCTTCGCCGTGGACGTGTACAGGCTGTTCGTGACGGAGCGGTTCCGGGCGCACGGCCAGCCACAGGGGATCGACCTCGTCGCGGTGGCCCGGCACGCCCGCCGTGCCGGGCGGCTCTTCCTGCTGCGCGACATGATGCTCGTACTTTGTCTGGCCCCGCTCGTCGCAGGCCTGGTCGAGTGCGTCATGGCGTTCCTCGCGGAAGACGGCGCCCGCCTGGGCAGAGGCGTGACCTTCCTGCTCGGCGCACTCGTCGCGGGCACACTCGTCGTGGTCGCGTGGGTCTGGGGCATGTGGGGGCTCGCCCAGCGCGTCCAGTGGGGCGCGACCCCACCGCGCGACAGTGCCCCCGCGGCCGACGCCCGGCTCGAACAGGAACTGGACGCCCTCGACGACGCCAACGTCATCGTCTACTCCGCCCAGGGGCCGGAGGGCGACCAGCCCTTCCTCGGCAGCGGCGTCTACGTGCTGGAGAACGTCTGGGCCGGCATCGACGTCGGCCGCCCCGCCAAGGACGACACCGGTGAGAAGCTCACGGTCGAGGAGTTCACCGCCCAGGAACTGCACGGCTACGTGGCCGAGCACGTGGCCGACATCGCAGGAATCGAAGAGCTCCGCGCGCACAACCGCCTTTACATACAGGGGCACCATGCGCGGGATCTCGACGCGGAACTGCTGCCGGACCGGCTGAGACGGCCGGTCAACCGTATCGACCCGGCGCTGGTCGAGGCCGGTGTGACCGAGACCGGCGACGTGATGCGTACCTACCTGACCTTCGAACTCGTCGGCACCCGCGGCTCGTACGTCGTCACCATGCACGTCCGCGCCCGGCTGGTCCGCGCCCGCCTCTCCTGGGAGGTGTCCGCCTATTACCTGCCGCCCGTACTGTCCGAGCTGGCCGAGAGGACCGTCCGGCCTCTCGACCTGGGTCCGCACGCCGTGCAGGTGCTGAGGGTCTCCCGCAGACAATTCCGGAGCGACCTCTTCGGCTCCGCCCGCCGGATGCTCCACCGCCCGCTGCGACGCCTCGCCGACGCCGCGAGGCTGCTGTGGCGCCGCTACCGGATCTCCCGCCCCCGCAGCGACTTCGACTACGGCGCCTACGGCACCCTCCGCGCCACGGCAGCGTCCCTCGAACGGGAGTGGGACTACACCCAGCGCATGGACGCCAGGGACGCCATCCAGCGAATCCAGCAGGCCCTTCTGCATGCCACCGAGCGGTTTCTCACGGAGCACCACATCGACACGTCCGACCTGCGCCAGGCCCACAAGGCCATCACCAACCAGACCTACAACTTCAGTGGCCCGATCAGCGGCCAGAACAACTTCGGCGACCGTGGGATCAACATCGTGTCCGGCCACCACCCGGGCTTCGGTCCGGTCCGGGGCCCCGGACCGGCCTCCGGCTCCGGCTCCGGCTCCGGCTCCGGCTCCACCAACGTCCACAGCCCGGCCTCGTCGGCGCCGTCGGGCAGCTCGGCCAAGTGAGGAAGGCAGCACGCATGAGCACGTACAACTTCCATGGTCCGGTCACCAGTGGTCAGACCAGCATCGGCGACAACAACCAGAATCTGTTCATCGGAAACCTCGACGAGCTGGTGCAACGGGTGCGGGCCGAGCAGCCCGGTCAGGCGGAGGAGGCGGAGCGGGTTCGTGACGAGATCGCGCTCGCGACGGCCGAGAACCGTCCCGTGGACCGTGGCCGGGTGCAGGACTGGCTCGCCGCGATCCGTGAGAGCGCGGCAGCCGGCAGCGGGGTACTGGCGCTGGTCACGGCGCTGACGGCCCACCTGGGCCTGTGAGCGCCCCGTCCACCGACTCGAACCGCCAGCGGTGCGCCGCCCGCGTGATCAGGTCCCCGTCCGGCTCGGGCAGCTCCGGCAGGTCGGCGTCGTAGGGGGCGTCCCACCAGGTGATGACGAGGACGCGGTCCTGCGGGGCACGGAGGGTCTCGCGGCGCAGCGGGGTGTGGGTGCCGCCGAGCGGCTGGGCCCGTGCCCAGGCCAGCAGTTCCTCGCCCCGGCCGGGCACGGCCCGCACCTCCCACATCAGCGCGACGGTCACGAGTACAGGTTCTCCTTGCCGACCTCGTGGACGTGGTCGTGAGCATGTGTGTGAGGGTGCGCGTGCGTGTGGCCGTGGCCCGGCACGTGCGGTTCCGTCACCGGGAGCGACGAGTCCGCCGAAAGGTCCCAGTCGGAGGCGGACCGCCCGCGGGCGACCATTTCCGCGCCGAGCGCTGCCACCATCGCCCCGTTGTCCGTGCACAGCCCCGGCCGTGGCACGCGCAGCCGGATACCGGCCGCCTCGCAGCGCTCCTGGGCGAGGACCCGCAGGCGGGAGTTGGCGGCCACGCCGCCGCCGATCATCAGGTGGTCCACACCCTGGTCCTTGCAGGCCCGTACCGCCTTGCGGGTCAGCACGTCCACGACCGCTTCCTGGAAGGAGGCCGACACGTCGCGCACCGGCACCTCCTCCCCCGCCGCCCGCTTCGCCTCGATCCAGCGGGCCACGGCCGTCTTCAGCCCGGAGAAGGAGAAGTCGTACGCCGCGTCGCGCGGGCCGGTGAGCCCCCGCGGGAACGCGATCGCGTTCGGGTCGCCCTCGCGCGCGTACCGGTCGATGACGGGGCCGCCGGGGAAGCCCAGGTTCAGCACACGGGCGATTTTGTCGAAGGCCTCGCCGGCCGCGTCGTCGATGGTGGCGCCCATCGGGCGGACGTCGGAGGTGATGTCCGAGGAGAGCAGGAGGGACGAGTGGCCGCCGGAGACCAGCAGCGCCATCGTCGGCTCGGGCAGCGGGCCGTGCTCCAGCTGGTCGACGCAGATGTGCGAGGCGAGGTGGTTGACGCCGTACAGGGGCTTGCCGAGGGCGTAGGCGTACGCCTTCGCGGCCGAGACGCCGACCAGCAGAGCTCCGGCGAGGCCCGGGCCCGCGGTGACGGCGATGCCGTCGAGGTCGCGCGCGCTCACCCCCGCCTCCTTCAGGGCGCGGTCGATGGTGGGGACCATCGCCTCCAGGTGGGCGCGGCTCGCCACCTCCGGCACGACGCCGCCGAAGCGGGCGTGCTCGTCGACGCTGGACGCGACGGCGTCGGCCAGCAGGGTGGTGCCGCGGACGACACCGACTCCGGTCTCGTCGCAGGAGGTCTCGATCCCGAGTACGAGAGGCTCGTGGCGTGAGTCAGCCATGGTTGTCGGTTCCTCGTTCGGTTCCCGGTACGGGAGTGGAAGGGTCGGTCAGGCGCATCACCAGGGCGTCCACGTTCCCCGGCTGGTAGTAACCGCGCCGGAAACCGATGGGCTCGAAGCCGAAGCGCTCGTACAGCCGCTGCGCGCGGGTGTTGTCCACCCGGCACTCCAGCAACACCTCGGCGCAGTCGAAGTCGGTCGCCGCCCGCAGCAGTTCGGTCAGCAGCCGCGCGCCGAGGCCGGTGCCCCAGTGGTCGCGGGCGACGGCGATGGTCTGCACGTCGGCCTGCTCCCCGGAGGAGACCAGACCCGCGTAGCCGGCCAGCCGGCCGTCCACCTCGGCGACCAGGTAGCGCCGGCTCGCCCCGGGGCCGCGCGCGTGGGCCAGCTCGGACCAGAACATCCCCCGCGACCAGGCGTCCTCCGGGAACAGCTCCCGTTCCATCCGGAGCACGGGGTCGATGTCCCACCAGCGCATCTCGCGCAGTTCGGCGTGCCCGGGCGAGGTCACGGGTTCGGTCGATCCGGTCACTTCGGGGTGACCACCTTGTAGTTCTTGGGGACCTGGGCGTCGGGCCGGCGCAGGTACAGCGGCCGAGGCACGGGCAGTTCCTCGCCCGCCGCGAGCTTCTCGGCGGCCAGGCACGCCAGGGCGGCGGCGGACACGTGCTCGGGCTCGTGCGCCTTCGGGAAGGTGTCCGGGTAGAGCAGCGCGCCCGCGCCGACGGCCGGGAGTCCGGCCACCTGCTCGGCGATGTCGGCGGGGCGGTCGACCGCCGGGTCGGTGAGGCGGGTGCGGGAGTCGGCGTACCGAGCCCAGTAGACCTCCTTGCGGCGGGCGTCGGTCGCCACCACGAAGGGGTCCTCCAGGTCGGCGGCGTAGGCGAGGCCGTCCAGCGTGCACACGCCGTGCACGGGCACGCCGAGCGCGAGTCCGAAGGTGTCCGCGGTCATCAGGCCTACGCGCAGCCCCGTGTACGGGCCGGGGCCGGTGCCGGCGACGATGCCGGTGACGGCGTCGAGCCGCAGGCCGGCCTCGGCGAGCACCCGGTCGACGGCGGGCAGCAGCAGCTCACCGTGCCGGCGTGCGTCCACCTGGCTCGACGAGGCGATGACGTCCGTACCGTCGTGCAGCGCGACGGTCACGGCGGGCGTGGCGGTATCCAGAGCGAGCAAGAGCACGCAAACAGCCTACGGCGCCGCGGGGGCCGTGTCGGACGCCCGGTCGCCGGTCCCGGCGCCACCGGCCGGTGCCGTCGTGGGCCGGCCCACGACGTCCTGCGCCACCGCCACTGGGCACCCGTGTCGCCCACCGCGTCCGCGCGGTCACCGACTGCTACCGTCGCCGGGGAACGGATGCACGAGTACGACGACGAGGTGGTCGCCAGTGGTAAGCAGCAGCGCCGGTTTCGTCACCGGCCTCACCGCGGCGGCCCTCGTGACGATCGGCGTCCTCGGCCATCAGGCGCAGACCAGCGCCCCGGCCGGCCCCGGCGGCGCCCACGCGAGTGCCACACCCGCACCCGGCGCCTCCAAGGCGCCCCGCGACCGGCGGCGCCCGGACGCCCTGCCCGCGGGGTCCGGACGGGGCGAACGGGTGGTGTACTCGGTGGACGACGACCGGGTGTGGCTGGTCGACCCGGGCAACAAGGTCCGGCGCACCTTCGAGGTGACACCCAGCACGGTCGAACCGGCACCCGGCACCTACTCGGTCACCTCCCGTTCGAAGCGGGTCACCGGGTCCGACGGCGTCCCGGTCGAGCACGTCGTGCGCTTCACCAGCGTCGAGGGCGTGGCCATCGGGTTCAGCGCGGCGGTGAACGGCTCCACCGCGAATCCCGACCCGGACCGGCGCACCGGCGGCATCCGGGAGACGCGCGCGGACGGCGACGCGATGTGGCGGTTCGCGACGATCGGGCAGCGGGTCGTCGTCGTCCCCTGAGCCAGGGACACCGACCTGGCAGCCTCGCAGCCTGGCGGGTCAGGCAGTCAGGCAGTCAGTCGGCTAGGCGGTCAGGCGGCCTCGCGGTGCTCCCGGACCGGGTGGCACGTCTCCGGCTCGGGCGCGGGCGCGGGCGGCGGTGTCGAGACCGCCTTCGCGGCGGCGCAGGACGCGAGCAGTTCGCGCATCGAAACCCCGGCGGGCACGGACGGCTGCGACTGGGTCTCCGACATGGACGCCTCCTGAAGGTCGGGGGCGGGCGCAGTTAGGCATGCCTAACTACGTGCTGGATACCATG
>NZ_BAABCQ010000145.1:0-19937 GCF_039539045.1 Streptomyces marokkonensis | reverse complement strand
CGCGCACTTCCAAGCTCGCTTGGACAAAGAGATCGCCGCTGGCCGCTGGATCCCACCTACGAGCCGCGAAGCCTGAGTTCCTCTCCTCGTAGCGAAGGTGGGCGCTTCCCTAAGAGAAGCGCCCACCTCGCAAGCCACCGTACATACGCTTGACCAGCCGTGGGACGGCTCGGCTCACGGCACCAACAAGCTCACATCGCCCCGAGCAACGCCGACCACGCCGCCGAGCCAACCTTCAGCACACACCCACCCTGCGCTACCTGCTTCGAATCACGTACATGGACAGCGGTAGCCTCAACAGCAACCTCAACACACTCGCCGCCCGCGCCGCTGCTGTAGCTACTCGTGAACCAGCGCAGTTCCGAGCGAGGCTGGAGGCTCGCGTCTTCCGTGTTCATAGGTCTCCCAACAGCTTCTGAATAAAGGCCAGTGACTCCGAGGGCGTGAGACCCTGCGCTCGCAAGATGCCGTACCGCTCCTCGTACCCTCGGACCACCGGCCGCTCACTGTAGAGGTGACTGTGCTCGTTCACCTCCACATAAGCGATCCTCTCCGCCTCGCTCGTCTCCATCAAGGTGAACGGACCGCCCATGCCAGCGTGTTGGCGACGGTCAGTCGGCATGACCTGGATCTCGACGTTGCGCTGCTGACCGTAGAGAAGGATCTGCTCCAACTGGGCGCGCATCACCGCACTCCCACCGAGCGGCCGACGCAAAGTACTCTCCTCGATGACGAAGCTGATCGTCGGCATGGGCCTGCGAGAGAACAATTCCTGGCGAGCCAGCCGGGCGGCCACACGCTCGTTCACGGTCTCCTCGTCCAGGAGGGGGCGCCACATCTCGAACACCACCCGCGCGTATTCCTCGGCCTGCAACAGCCCCGGCACAGCCTGGTTGGCGTACACATGCAGCTCGACCGCCTCCGCCTCCAACTTCGCCGCATCGCGAAAGAACGACGGATACCGCGCCCGAGCCACCTCCTCCTTCATCACCGCCAGCAGCCCGCCGGCCTCCAGCACCGCATCCGCCCGCTCGATGAACTCAGGCTTCGGAATACGCCGCCCCAACTCCACCGACGTGACCATGTCCTCGCCGTAACTGAGCTTCGCGCCCAACTCCGCCCGCATCAGCCCCCTGCTCGTCCTCAGCAACCGCAGCTGCTGGCCGAAGCACCGCAGGATGCCCGCCTCGCTCTCACCATGAGTCGTAGTCATCGGTGACCTCACCTCACCCACCCGCACAGTGGCGCGCGTCCGCTTCTCGACCCACCGCAGGCACCACACCGGACCGTCACTCACAGCTCACTCTAGGGACACACACCGTTGCTGTCGCGCCACTCGGCCCCGCTTCCCCCGCACCGGGGACGAGCGCCCGCGACTCCCCCGTACAGCGCCCGCCTGTACACCCACACTCGCGTGATCCACCACAGCGCCGATCACCCCTCAGCAGGCTCAAGATGCGCGTCAAGGGGAGGGCAGAGCGGTCGTTTCACCGCTCGCCGAATCAACACGCGGAGACGGCGGCAAGGGCGCTCGCATGCCCGCAGCGCAGCCGGCCGCGGAACAGCTTGGGGGATGCGCCATGACGGACGCGCCGAAGCACACCACCGACTCCGACTCCGACTCGGGCGGGCCCGACGAGGCCGCCGACCAGAAGGTCGTCGAGATCGGCATCCCTCTGGTCGGTGTCCCCCTCTCCGTCCTGCTGAACCGCTACACCACGCTCGTCGCCGTACGGCATGCGCGGGCCGTCTTCCGCTGGCTCGTCATCAGGGCGAACGCGAAGGCCGGGATCGCCGACGACGAGGCGCTGCTGATGCGGCATCTGGTGAGGCTGGTCCGGGAGCTGCACGAGGTGGTCGACGAGCAGCTCGCGCAGGTCGTCGACATCGATCCGGCCGAGGTGTGGAAGCGTGTGGACGCCGAGCCGGGTGATCTCAGCGACGTTCTCGACGCGGCAGAGCGGGTGGCCACCGTGGACGGTGACGTCAACTCTCGTGAGAAGGCGATCCTCGCGGAGCTTGAGGGGCGGTGCCATCGGGACTGACGGGCACTCGGCTCTTCGGCAGTACGCGTCTCAGTTGACGCGGGACCCGCACGCTGCCACCGGGCAATGCACAGGCGCCCCGGCGACGTGCGTGAGCCGGTCCTCCACCGGCGTGCTCAGCAGCCGGTGGGCGAGCTCCACGCTGCGCCCGTCGGGCGACGTCACGGCGTTCTCCTCGTCGCTGCCCGTCGCACCGTCCAGACGCACGAAGTCGCCCAAGTCGTCGCCGCTCTTCACGAAGCCGGCGTGGATGGTCCTGCCGTCGAGGTCCCGGAGCACCACCGCCATGCGCGTGAACGCCAGGCCGGGAAGGGCACGGAACCCGCGGAGTCACGTACTCCAAATTGTCCACAGCATAGGGAGAAGGGTTGTCCGGGCGGCACGTCCGGGGGTCGCGACGGCGAGGGCGGCATGAGGGCGGGCAGTGCGGCACCGGCGCCGCCCGGCCTGACGTACAGCACCCTCCCGTACAGGCGCCGCCGCTGGTGACACGCCCGTCCCAGCCACCACGCCGACGGCATGCACAGTCCTTCCCTCCAGCGGCACCGGCTGCTCCCCTCCGGTCCCACGGCCCGGTCCCCGCCGAGTTCGGCACATGGCCTTCACCTCACCCCCCGCGAGGGGCCCGCCCGGCCCGGCTGTTCGTCACCCACTTCTTGGACTCGGGGGCCGCCCCTGCACCAGCGACGTCAACGAGACGCTGAGCCGGACCACCGCCGAGTACGCCAATGCCGTACGGCACGGGCGCGTGGTCGGCAACGCGGCGCGAACACCATCGCCGATCACATCACTGTCCCGCGCCCTGCCCGGCGACGGCCAAGTCCCCGCCGCATCACCCGTGGGCCGGCCCGGCCGAGCATGCGGACGTCACTCAGTCCGCCATGTCCTTCACCTCCACGCCGCGAGACGCCCGTCCGGCCCCGCTCTTCGTCTCGCACTGCCCGGATTCCTGGGCCACCCGTACGGCAGCGACGACAGGCGACTGCGCCCCGTGGACTCCGATTGGCGGGGCGATCGGCCTGTTTGCGTCGACTACCGGATGTTCACGGGAGGTCCACAGGTTGACTCCGATGCCTATGGTTCACTACCGAGGCGCGACAGAACGTGACGGCCTGTCAACTGGGAGGTACTGAACCAGTGCACATACGCCGCACTCGCAGTGCGGCCACCGCCTTACTGCTCGCGATGGCGCTGATACCCGCCACTCTCACGACCGCGTCGGCGGCCGAGGCACCCGCGCCCGCTGTACCGAGCGTGACGACCGGCAAGCAGACGACCGACCCGCAGAAAGTCCGTGACTTCTGGACCCCCGAGAGAGTCGCCCGCGCGCTGGCGAACGAGAAGAAGGACCGAGCCCGCGTCACCCGCGACGCCGCGGTCGCCCGCGCGGCGGCCGAAGCGACCGAGAACAAGGACCAGAGCTCAAGCTCCGCCCCACGCCTGACGGCTGAGGCTCCGCGGATCCTCCCCGCGAAGAAGACCGGCGTGTCGACGACGGCGGCGGCCGACGTCCCCGAAATGCCCGTCGCGCAGGAGGTACCGTTCCCGCAGAACGCTCCCGCGACCATCGTCGGCAAGATCCTCTACATCGACGACGCGGGCGAGGAGCACGGTTGCAGCGGCGCCTCGATCTCCGCCGACGGCAACAACACCGTCTGGACGGCGGGTCACTGCGTGCACCCGGGCGACGGGCGCGGATCCGACGGCTTCTACGACCTGGTGCTCTTCATTCCGGGCTACAAGGAAAGCCTCGACACCCCCGGTGAGTACGATGCCCCGTGGGGCGAGTGGGCCGCCCAGTCGTTCGTGGCCCCCGAGGCGTGGACCCAGGACAAGGACTACAACGAGGGCGACCTGGCCACCTTCACCGTCCAGGCCCCGGCCGGCTACACGAACCTGACCGACACCGTGGGCGCGCTCGGCTACAAGTTCGGGTACGGCTCGGACTGGCCGGACATCATCGACTCCGGGTTCCCGGGCGAGGGTTACAACCGCACCGACATGGACGGCTACACGCAGTTCTACTGCACCGGCGACGTCGTGGACGCGATGAACTGGAACCCGCTGGACAACCGGCTCGAGATGAACTGCGACATGGGAGCGGGCGCGAGCGGTGGCCCCATGGCCACCACCGAGGGGCAGATCGTCGGAGCGAACTCCCACGTCGAGACCGACGGCCAGGACCAGCGGATCAACGATCACCTGTACTCGTCCGACCACGGCGACCAGGCCGTCGCGGTGATCAACGCGATCAACGACGCGAACTGATCGACCCGACCCACAGCGGACGGGCCCCGACCCGACCTCGGCGGGGCCCGTTCCCTCACTCGTGCTACTCGTCCGCGCGGCGGCCCATGTCCGGGTCGATCTCCTCGGCACTCGGAGCGTTGACCATCCGCTGGTGCAGGTAGCGGCCCCGGATCTCGTCCGTGGTCAGCACTTCCCACGCCTCCGGCAGCTCTTTGCCCGCGTGCTCGAGCTCGGCCGTCCACGCTCTGACGAGTTCGGCCCGGGTTGTCTGTAGCTGCGACGCCGTCGGTTGCGGTACGCCGACCGTCACCGGAGGCGTCTCGTCCTCCTGAACGACCGCCACCGTGAACCCGAGCGCGCCGCCCGCCGCGAACGCCGCCACGGCTATGCCCCATACCTGCCTGCGCGTCATCCTGCTCCCCTCACGAGCCGCTCCCGACCTGTACCGTGCCACAGCCCGGCGAGGAGGACGAAGACCGGGCACCCAGCGTTCCGTCCGAGCCCCGCGGCCGAGGTCCGGGACCTCGGCCGTCCCCCCGCACCGCGTACCGGCCTGCTTCCCGCCGTACAACACACCGCCGTACAAGCCGTGACGCTGGTGGCGGGCCGGGCGCCGCCGCAACGCTGATCCCATGCACATCTCCCTCGATCTGCCCCCGCATCCCGCGGACGCCGCCCGGTTCGCCATGGCCTTCACCTCCACCCCGCGTGGCGCCCGTCTGGCCCGGCTCTTCGTCTCGCACTGCCTGGATGCCTGGGGGCACCCCTACGACGGCGACGTCAACGAGACGCTGACCCTGATCACCGCCGAGCTGTGCGCCAACGCCGTACGGCACGGGCGGGTCCCCGGCCGGGACTTCCACGTCCGGCTGACCGTCGAGGCGTGCGGTGGGCGGCTTCGTGTGGAGGTCTCCGACACGCGCGCGGAACGCCGGCCCGTCGTCACCGACCCCACGGATCCCGAGGCCGAGGCCGAGTCCGGCCGCGGTCTCCTCCTCGTCACCGCCCTGGCCGACGACTGGGGCGTCACCGACCGCCACGGCGGCCCCGGCAAGACGGTGTGGGCGACCCTGAGTACGTGCCGGCCCTCGGCCGAATGACCGCACCGGATACACAGCCCGCTGTCAGCTGGCCCGAATACGCTGAGCCACGATGTTCCGCTCGCGGTCGACACATATCGAGTGCGAGCGGCAGCCGCCCCTTCGCACCTACCCGATAGGTTCCCCAGGCCCGGCCGTCTCCTCGAACTGCGCGTCGGCCCGGCCGAACATGTGCGCATCCCTTTCATGCGTCACTGACCATTGGCCGATCCCTCGCGACCTGCCTGCTCACCCTGCACCGGCGGCCCGTAGTCGGCTCGCGGCATCACGAGCCGGGCGGCGACGGAAGCGAGCCAGCCGCTGGGGCCGTACGGGGCCGGAGGATCGACCTCCATTCCCAGTTCGACGGCGGCAAGGGCGTAATCCGACTCGTCCAGGTCGAGTGCGAGGAGTTCGTGGAGCTCACCGGCGAGCCGGGCGGCGAGTTGTGGATCGGTGTGCGCGAGGTAGTCGGTGACTGCATGAACCGTGTCGAACAGCACGGTCATCACGGGGTGGTTGGCGGTCTGCGACGATGAGCTGTCGTGTTTCCACTCGTAGGGCACGCGGGTCTTGCCCCAATATGTCGTACCCCACAGCGAGCTGCAGAACTGGCGCATCGCGTCGTACCACTCGCTGTTGGTCTGCTGAGTGATGCTGCTGACGTTCCCGGACAGCCCCGTCTCCACCGTGGAGAGCGTGACGGTCGTCGTCATCCCCCACGCCTTGGACAGTGAGTTCAGGTAATGCTGCTGCGGAAACGGATAGACCTCGGCGACCTTGCCCATCCGGAAGGCATGCTTCACCACTGGCCTCAGCACGTCTCGGACCGGCCCGGGCACCCACTCCAGGAGCCTGCGGATGAAGTCGTCGCCGCCGTCGTCGTCGCCCCACTTCAGATTCGGCACTGAGCCGTAGTCGGGCGCCTTCTCGATCACCTTCGGCAGCGGCTGGACGACCGGCTTCGCCTTGCCCGTGGGGTCGTTTGCCGCCTCCGCCTTCGCATAGGTGTTGGCCGTCGAAGCGAAACCGACTGCCGCGCCCCCGATACTCACGACGCTCTTGGCCCACACCTCGAGGAAGCGATTGCCCACCTTGACGTACGACGTTGCGAACGCCTGGGGCGAGGTGCCGTAACCGCCGGCATCCGGGTACTCGCGCAGATCTTCGAGCAGGCTCTTCGCGCCTCTGTCCATCACCGTCTGCTGGCTCGCGACACCGCCGGAGACGTGATGGAGGTCGGCCGGCTTGACATCGATGGTGCCGCTCGGGCCCGGCGGTGGCGTCCCCATCAGCCGGCCCCCAGCCGCGCAGCACCGCCTGGTGCGCTGCCGCGTAGTTGACGTGGCTCGTGGTCGCGCACTCGTGCAGCCACTTCTGGGCCGCCTGGAGGTCCTGGGCCGAGCGGTCCCACTCGTCGAGTTTGTCGACGAGGACTTCGCGGGCCTCCCCCTTCCAGGACAGCACGACCGGTACGACCCGGTCGTGGAGGTCGTCCAGTCTGCCGTTGAGCTTCTTGAGGATGTCCTCCAGGTCGGCGGCGAGCTCGTGGAGGGTGGTGAAGGAGACGGTGATGTGGCCGTCGTCCGCGCTTCCGGTCGGCATGGTTCCCCGTTTCGTAGGCGTCGTCGCTGTTGCGTCGCGGCAGGGAGCCGCGCGAAGCCGTCAGAAGGGGGGCCGCCGTGGCTGACAGGCGCCTGCCTGCCACGGGGGTCGGCGAGCGCCCTCCTGCTCCCGCCTGCCGTGCGGCCGGAGTCCGGGATTCGACCAGGTGGGTACCGACGTCCGAGGTGGGCGGTATTTTTGACGCTGATCGTCAGGACGTCCTCGCCGACTGTCACGGCGCCGCGCGCCCGGCGGTCCCGGTATCCGACTTGCCCGAAAGGTCCTCGTGAAGCCCACTCTGGCCGCCGCGCAGCTCCGCGGCAGTCTCACGCAGTACCTCACGACGACGTACGCGCTGGCCGACGAGGACACGCGGCTCGCGCTGGAGCGGTTCCTCGGGGATCCGGAGTCGGGGATCTTCCGCGGGCCGTACCTGAGGATCAGGACGCCTTTCCACCCCGCCGACGACGGATGGCGGTCGGCGCTGGAGTGGCAGCCGGCGTTCACGCCGTGGCGGCACCAGGCGAAGGCGTGGGAGCGGCTGAGCACGTACACGGGGGCGGCCGAGCCGACTCTCGTGACGACCGGTACCGGTTCCGGCAAGACCGAGTCGTTCCTGATCCCCGTACTCGACCACTGCCGGCGGCAGAAGGCGTCGGGCAGGCGCGGGGTGAAGGCCGTGCTGCTGTATCCGATGAACGCGCTCGCCACCGACCAGGCCGGCCGTATCGGTGACTACCTGGCGCAGCCGGAGTTGGCCCAGGTGACGGCCGGTCTCTACATCGGTGACAAGCCGGACACCGACTTCCGGCGGGTGATGACCCGGCGTGAGGAGATGCGCCAGTCGCCGCCGGACGTGCTGATCACCAACTACAAGATGCTGGACCTGCTGCTGCAGCGGGCCGAGGACCGGCCGCTGTGGGAGGGCGCGGACCCGGCGTACGTGGTGCTGGACGAGTTCCACACCTACGACGGCGCGCAGGGCACCGACGTGGCGATGCTGCTGCGGCGGCTGGCGTCCGCCGTGGGTGCCTCGAAGCCGGAGCGGCCGCTCGGTTCGATCTGTCCGGTGGCGACCTCGGCGACCCTCGGTGAGGGCGGGGGCGACACCGGCGGCATCCTCGCCGTCGCCGAGCAGGTGTTCGGCGTGCCGTTCGGGCCCGACTCGGTGATCGGAGAGGAGCGGCTGAGCGCCGACGACTTCGTCGGCGACGTGGACTACGAGCTGCCCGAGCCACCCAGTCCCAAGGACGTCATCGAGGTCTCGGGCGGGCCGGGTGTGGAGTCCGACCCGGACCGGCTCGACCTGGACGGACTGGCCGAGCGGATGCTGGGGCGGCGCGGTCTGGACGCCTTCCGGATCGGACGGCTGCTGAAGAAGCACGACTTCACCCACGGCGTGCTCGCACTGCTGAACGGCGACCCGCTCGACGAGTGGGGGCTGCGGGACCGGATGGCCCGCTTCGGGTACGCGTGGGCGCGCACCGCGCGGGAGAACCCTCGGCTGGCGCTGGAGGCGCTGTCGCGCTTCGTGGCGCTGCTGTCGTCCGCGCGGGACCCGGAGTCCGACGAGCGCCGACCGCGTCCGCTGCTGCACATCGAGGCGCACCTGTGGGTCCGCCCGGTCGGGCGGGTGCTGAGTGGAGTGGGCGCCCGGCCGGAGTTCCGCTGGTACGAGGACGAGCGGACCGTCGCGCGGCGTTCCGCGCTCAGCGCGGCATCCGCGTCCGAGGACGCTTCCGACAGTGACGAATGGCCGACGGCGGACTCGCGGCGGCCCGAGGCACTGCCGGGGTCCGACACCGTGCAGCGGCCGGCCCAGGCCCATCTGCCCGCCGTCTACTGCCGCGTCTGCGGCCGCTCAGGCTGGGCGGCCCTGTCACCGGAGGCCGATCCGCAGAAGCTGGAGACCAGTCCGCTGCGGATCTGGCAGGCCGGCGTCGGACGGGACAAGCGTCGGCTGCGGTACTTCATCTCGGCGACGCCGGGTGAGGCGCGGGACGCCCTCGCGGCACTCACCGGTACCGGGCCGAAGCAGGCGGGCGGTGCCGACCCGCTGTCCGTGGTGGTACTGGACGGGGCGCAGAGCACCTACCGCATGCCCGTCGCCGGGGACGGGGAGGGGCTGCAGGACGCCTGGTTCGCGCGGGCCCTGCTGGACAAGAAGACCGCCGACCAGGCCGCCAAGGACGACACCTGCCCGGCGTGCAACACGGACAACGGCATCAGGTTCCTCGGCACCGCGCTCGCCGCGCTCGCCTCCGCCACGGTCACCCAGCTGTTCACCGGCGGCCAGGAGATCGCGCTGGCGCCCGAGGAGCGCAAGACACTGCTGTTCAACGACTCCACGCAGGACGCCGCGCACCGGGCCGGGTACGTCGCCAACGCCTCGTACAAGTTCTCGCTGCGCTCGCTGCTGGCGCACCAGTTGGACGACAACGGTGCGCCGCTCCCGCTCAACGACCTCATCGGCGACGTCCTGGACTCCGTGGACGATCCTCAGGCGCTGGCCGCCGTCGTCCCGCCCGACCTGCACGACGAACCGGGCGTGGACCGGCTCCTGTCGGGGCGGGGCACCGGGGACGCGCGCACCTGGAAGCTCATCGGGGAGCGGCTCGCGTTCGCGACCGTCATGGAGTTCGGGCTGCGGTCACGGCTCGGGCGCACGCTGGAGCTGACCCGCACCACGGCCGCGGAGGTGGTCGTCGCCGATCCGGACCGGATCGTCGCGCTCGCCCGCGACCTTCACCTCTCGCTGCCGGGGCAGCTGGGGCTGGACGGCGGCATGCCCGTCCCCGAACGGTACCTGGCGTTCGTGCGGGGGCTGCTGGAGCGGCTGCGGTTGCGCGGTGGTGTGCGGCACCGGTGGCTGGAGACCTGGATCGTGGAAGCGGGCGTCAACCAGTACCTCATCTCGGGGCAGCGTCCGGAGGGGATGCCCGCCTTCCCCGAGGGGTACGTGGCGCCGCCGAGGTTCCTGCTCGACGGCCCCAAGGAGAAGTCGAAGTTCGACACGGTCACCGGTCGGGGCAACTGGTACCAGGACTGGACACGGCGCTGTCTCGGCCTGGACGCGGCGCAGGCGACCGAGTACCTCCGCAGGCTGCTGCCCGTACTCGCGGACGAGGGTGTGCTGTCGGTGCGCACCGCCAAGGACCGTACGACCCGCGTGTACGGGCTGCAGCCGGGCCACATCCAGGTGCGGCTCCTGGCGGACGACCTGGTCAACAAGGCGTTCGTGTCCTGCGAGGAGTGCGGCTGGCAGCAGGTGCTGCCGCCCGAGCGGCGTACCCGCTGGTACGGGCACCCCTGCCCGCGCTGGCGCTGCACCGGCATCCTCACCGCGCCGCAGCACGGCGTGTCGGCGACCGGTGCGGGCAGCGGCGCCTTCGGCGGGAAGCTGGAGCGCGACTACCGGGCCGACTACTACCGCCGCCTGTACCTGACCGGCGGCACCTACCGGGTCGTCACGGCCGAACACACCGGCATGCTGACGCGTCCCGAACGGGAGCGCGTGGAGCGGACGTTCCGGCAGGGCGCGCACTATACGGACCCCAACGTGCTGTCCTGCACGCCCACCCTGGAACTGGGCATCGACATCGGTGACCTGTCGGCGGTGCTGCTCGGTTCGTTGCCGGGCGGCCCGGCGAACTACGTACAGCGTGCCGGGCGGGCCGGGCGCAGGACCGGCAACGCCCTGGTGGTCGCCTTCGGCGGGCGCCGGGCCCGCGACCGGTACTACCTGGACGACCCGACCGAGATGATCGCCGGTGACATCGTGCCGCCGGGCTGCTACCTGTCGGCCGTCGAGATTCTGCGCCGCCAGTACACGGCGCACCTGCTGGACCGGGCGGCACGCGGCGAGCTGAGCACCGCGGACGGCGAGCCGCTCATGCCCGTGCCGCGTCTGTCGTCGGCGCTGTTCGGCACGACCGGCTGGTGCCAGGACCTGGCGGACGCGGCGCTCACCCACGGGGCTCGGCTGGTGGAGGAGTTCCTGGCCCTGTTCCCGCGGGCGTCCGGCGGCCCGGACGACGACCGGGGGGTGTCCGAGCACGCCGCGGACGAGTTGCGCGCCTACGCCGGCGTCGGCATCGCGCGCACCCTGCAGGAGGCCGAGGAGGCGTGGACTGCGCGCCGCGAGGAGTTGCGCCGACGCATCGCGGCCATCGACACCGCCGTGGACGGTCTCCTCGCCAAGGACCCTGAGCAGGGTGCGGAGCGGCGCGAGTTGCTCGCGGAACGGCGCGCCACGGGCGAGTTGCTGCGTCAGCTGAGCCAGACCGGTGCGCACGGCACCCTCGTCGAGCTGGGCCTGCTGCCCAACTACAGTCTCACCGACACGACGACGTCGCTGGAGGCCACGCTCTACTGGAGGGAAGCCGCCGGGGACGACGAGGGCGCACAGGCCCCGGAGGGCGACGACGAGCGTCGGAACTGGGTGTACCGCAGCGAGATGCGCGACTACGAGCGGTCCCGCAAGCCGGCCCTGACCGAACTCGCGCCCGGCAACAGCTTCTACGTCAACGGCTACCGGCACGTCGTACGCGCCCTCGACATCGGCAGCCCCGAGCGTCGCGCCTGGGCGGTGTGGCGGCTCTGCCCGGCCTGCGGGTACGCGCGCACGCACGGCGATCCGAAGAACGACACCTCGCCGTGCCCGCGGTGCGGTTCGCGGGAGATCGCCGACGCCGGCTGCGTGCATCACGTGCTGGAGCCCCGGCGGGTGATCTCCCGGGACAAGCGGGACGACGCCCGGGTGCGGGACGACCGTGACGAACGGGACCGCAGGCGGTACGCGGTTCTCACCACCGTCGACATCGATCCGACGCATCTGGCGACCGGGTCGTGGCGGCACGACACCGCGGTCTTCGGCGCGGACTTCACGCGCCGGGCCGTCGTCCGCACCCTGAACCTCGGGATCGACCGGCAGGACGGCAGCAGCACGGTGCCGCTGGCCGGGGACGACGTACGCCTGAACCCGTTCTACGTGTGCACGAGTTGCGGTGGGGCGACGGCCGACGGCAGGCCGGTCGTCGACCAGTCGCAGCACGCGCTCACGGCCTCCCTGGCCCGCTCCACCCGCGCGAGCGCCCACCACCAGCTGTGGTGCCCGCGGCGACGGCTGCGCGGCGACGGAGAGGAGCAGGGCGCCGGGACGGACGTGCCACTGCTGCTGGCGCACGAGCTGACGACGGAGGCCGTACGCATCCTCCTGCCGGCGTCCGTGGCGCGGGCCGGGGAACGGCTCGCCTCGTTCACCGCCGCGCTGTTCGCGGGCATAGCGGCCCGCTACGGCGGCGATCCCGACCACATCGACATCACCGCCGCGTCCATGCCGGACGGCGAGGACCGCGACTGGCCGCGCCGGTTCCTCGTGGTGTACGACCGGCTGCCCGGCGGCACCGGTTACCTGCACCGCCTGGCGACCTCCGACGGCTTCCGCGAGGTACTGCTGAAGGCCCGTGAGGTGATCGAGGGCTGCGGCTGCCTGGAGAAGGGGCTCGACGGCTGCCACCGCTGCCTGCTGCGCCGCGTACCGCCGGCCGACTACGACAAGGTCAGCCGCAACGAGGTCCGGCAGATGCTGGACGAACTGCTCGGTGCGGACGGCGAGCGCTGGCACACGTCGCCCGTCGCCACCACCCAGCACATCCCGATGCACCAGCAGGCGGAGAGCGATCTCGAAGTCCTGTTCATCGACACGCTGCGCGAGTGGAGCGGGCTTCCGGAGAGCCGGGCCAGCGGTGACGCCTACATCACGCCCGCCGGCACCCACGCGCTGGACCTGCGGCTGACCGCGGCCGACGGCACCACACTGAGCTGGCGGGTGTCGCAGCAGCGCGTCCTCGACGGGACCCGCCCCGACGTCCTGTTCGAACGGGTCGACGCGCCCGGTCCGCGGGTGGCGGTCTACCTGGACGGTTACGAATTCCACGCCGGCCGGGAGCACGACCGCGTCGGCGACGACGCCGACAAGCGCACGCGACTGCGCGCGGAGGGGCTCAGGGTCTTCCAGCTCACCTACGGCGACGTGAAGGACTGGCAGAGCCGCGTCCGGGACATCGGCCACGCGGGCACGGGACCGGCCGACCCGGTGTGGGAGCCGTACGGTGACCAGGCCCGTGGCAAGGCGCGTGGTTACTACGCCGGGGTGTGGGGTGCCCTGCCCGGTGAGCTCGCGGAGACGGTGTGGGTCAATCCGGCCGTGCAGCTCGTGGAGTACCTGCGCCGGCCGGACGCGGAGCGCTGGCGGTGGCGGGCGGAGGCCGCCCTGGCGGGCTTCATGGGCGCCGGGGCCCGCCCGGCCGCGTTGCCGCCGGACGTCCTGGGCGGACAGATCACGGCGGCGCTGCGTGGCGGGACTCCCGAGGGACCCCGCGGTCCGGTGCAGCTGTTCACGGTGACCGACCGCTCGGGGTTGCCACTGGTCTTCGCCGCGGACGGCACGGCCAAGCCCCCCACGTGGACCGGCATCGTCCTCCTCGACGACTCGCCCGGCGTCCACAGCCAGGAGGAGGCGCACAAGCGCCGCTGGCGGGCCTGGCTGTACTGGTCCAACCTGCTGCAGTTCCTGGACACCGGCGGCGGGGACGCCGTCCAGCTCACGACCGGCCGCCTCGACGGGTTCCCCGTCGAGATGCTGGCGGTCACGGGCGGCCGTGGTGTCCTGGAGAGTGTCCGCGCCACGCTCGCCGTCGCCGCGACCGCCGGTGGTACGCCCGCTCCGGCCGAGTCCGCCGTGCGGGTCCCGCGGGCGCCCGCGACCGCCGAGGTGCCGACCGCGGATGTCACCCCGCGCGTCCGGGACGCGGCGTGGGACCGGGTCATCGAATACCTCGACCCGGACGAGCCCGGCCTGCTCGGGCTGGCGGAGGCTCTCGCCACGCGCGGCGTCGCGGTCGCCGAGGACGGCTACGAGCTCGACGAGAACGGCTGGCTGGCCGAGTTGGCGTGGCCCGCCGCACGTGTCGGTGTCGTCCTCGCCCCGCGCCCGCCGGAGGGCGAGGACGAGGATCCGGAGGCCGTCGACCGCGACCTTGCCTTCGCCGCGGCCGGCTGGGAGGTGCGGCCCGCCGCCGACTGGACCGCCGACGACATCGCGGGTCGCCTCGACGACGCACCACCGTCCGGTGACCGGAAACGTCCCGGCCGGCCTGACGGCACCACCACGGAGAACGGGGAGAAGGAACAACCGTGACCGGCAAGAACGTGACGCTTCGCCTGCTCGACAAGGCGGACAAGGAAATCCTCAAGCTCCCCCGCCCGGTCAAGGGGGCGATCTACGACTTCCAGCACAAGTTCAAGACCAACCCCGACTCCGCGGGCCTGCGTCTCAAGCAGCTGCAGGGGCACGACAAGCTGTACTCGGCACGCGTCAACGACGAGTACCGCGCGCTGCTGCTGCGGCTGGCCGACGACGACTGGCTGATCGTCTCGGTCAAGCACCGCAAGGACGTGTACGCGCATCTGGACCGGCTCACGTACTCGGTCAACCGCGTCACCGGCGGCATCGAGTACGTGGACCTGCAGGTCGTGCAGGAGGAGGTGCTCAGTCCCGCGGCACCGCGGACCGCCGCGCCCACCGAGCCGACCCGACCCGCCGAGTCCGCCCGTCCCGCCGAACCGGCCGCTCCGGAACCGCTGTTTCGGAAATGGTCGCAGGAGCGGCTCACCGATCTGGGTGTGGCCCCGTCCCTGGTTCCGGTCGTCGCCGCCCTGACCACCGAGGACCAGCTCCTCGGACTCGTCGAGTACGCGCCGCAGCTCACCGGCGAGGTGCTCCTGGCGCTGTACGACGGCAAGGAGTACGACGACGTCCTGGAGCAGGTCACCGCGCCCGTCACAGCGCCCGATCCCGTGGACCCGGAGGACTTCCGGGCCGCCGTCGAACGTCCCGCCACCATCGTCACCACCACCGACGACGCGCTGCGCGAGGCGCTGGAGGGCGAGGACTTCGGGCGCTGGAAGGTGTTCCTGCACCCCACCCAGGCCAAGCTGGTCGCGCGGGACTACAGGGGTCCGGCACGCGTGGGCGGCGGGCCCGGCACCGGCAAGACGATCGTGGCGCTGCACCGGGTCAGGCACCTGGTCGAGCAGCTCCCGGCCGGCCGGAGCAAGCCGGTACTGCTGACCACCTACAACAAGAACCTCGCGGCGGACCTGCGTTCGCGGCTGCTTGCCCTGGGCGGCGAGACGCTCCTCTCGCGCGTCGAGATCAGCCACGTCGACCAGCTCGCGCTGCGCACCGTCCGGGAGGCGGAGCCGGGCAACCGCAAGCGCATCGTCGACGAGGCGCAGGCGGTCCGCGAATGGCGCTCGCTCCTCGACGAGCTCGGCGAGGACGGATGGGACGCGGAGTTCCTGCACGACGAGTGGACGCAGGTGATTCTCGGCCAGGCGGTGACCTCCCGCACGGACTACTTCCGTGCCCGCCGCGCCGGACGCGGACGCACGGTCAGCCGTGCCGAGCGCGCCGAGATCTGGCAACTCGCCGAGCGGTTCGCCCAACGTCTGGACCGGCTCGGCATCCAGACGTGGGACCAGATCGCGGAACGCGCGGCGCAGCTGGAAGTGGGGCGCGCCCGGCGTATCCAGGCCATCGACCGCCGGCGGGAAGACGCGGGCGGTCTCGACAACATCCACGTGGCCGACGGTTCGGGGGGCTGGCTGCGCTACCGGTACCGGCACATCGTGGTCGACGAGGCCCAGGACCTGCGGCCCGCGCACTGGAAGATGCTCCGCGCGATGACCGCTCCGGACCGCAACGACCTCTTCCTGGTCGGTGACACCCATCAGCGCATCTACAAGAACCAGGTGACCCTCGGCAGCCTCGGCATCAACATCCGCGGCCGTTCGTCGAAGCTGTCGCTGAGCTACCGCACCACTCGGCAGATTCTCCGTTCCGCGCTGAACGTGCTCGGTGACGAGACCTACGACGACCTCGACGGCAGCGGCGAGAGCCTGGCCGGGTACCGGTCCGTGCTCAGTGGCGCGGTTCCGGATCTGCACCGGCGCGGCGACTGGCAGGACGAGCGCGAGGCCATCGCCGCGCTGATCGCGTCCTGGGGGCAGGTGCCGCACGAGCAGATCGCCATCGCCGTGCCGACCAACCAGATGGTGAGCGAGGCCGCCTACACGCTGGCCCGGCACGGCGTCCGGGCGATGGAGATCGGCCCGGACGGACCGCGCGGCGACGGCGGCGTCCACATCGGCACCATGTTCCGGTTCAAGGGGCTCGAGTACCAGCACATGATCATCGCCGGGGTGACCGACGGGCTGGTGCCGCGTGCGAGCGTGCAGCAACTGCGCTCCACGGACCCGTCCCGCCACCGGTTGGAGATGCAGCGCGCCCGGTCGCTGCTCTTCGTGGCGGCCACCCGTGCCCGGGACAGTCTGGACGTCTTCTGGCACGGGGAGCCGAGCCCCTTCCTCAAGGAGCTGATCAGGGTCACGCCGCCGGTCGCGGCATGACCCGCCCCAGGGATCGTGCCCGGGGCTGTTTCCGCTAACGCGGCAGGACCGGTCCCTGGGGTACGAGGAAAGGCCGCCGGGGATCCTCCGGCGGCATCCTGCACGTCGCGAGTGCCGGGTCGGGGGACGGCAGGTACGCGGCGAGTGTCGCGTACACCTCCGTCGCGTCACCCGGGCGGTCCTGAGGGCGCTTGGCGAGCAGTGCGTGCACCAGGTCCTGGAGGCCTGCCGGGACATCGACGCCGCACTCGGCCAGTCGGGGCGGGGACGCGGTGAGGTGCTGGGTGACCAGCTCGGCGGGGCGCTCGCTGCGAAAGGGAGGGAAACCGGTGAGCATGTGGTGCAGCAGGCACCCCACCGCGTACAGGTCGCTGCGGCCGTCCAGCGGCTTCTCGCCGGCAAGCAACTCGGGCGAGGCGTAGGCGACGTTGCCCAGCGTCTCACCCGTCATGGTGAGTTGCGGGTCGGTGTCCGAGAGCACCTTCACAAGACCGAAGTCGAGGATCTTCACCAGACCGCTGGTGCGGACCATGACGTTCTGGGGCTTGAGGTCGCGGTGCACAAGACCGGCCGCATGCGCCGCCGACAACCCGGAGCACAGCTGCGCGGCCACGGAGACCGCGGCGGGCACGGGCAGGCGCCCGTGGTCGGCGCCGTCGATGACGTTGTCGAGGGTCGTCCCGTCGACGAGCTGCATGACCAGGCAGCAGACGTCCTCGGTGACGGCGGCGTCGTACACGGTGGTGATGTTGGCGTGGTCCAGACGAGCCGCGGCTTTGGCCTCCCTCTCGAAGCGCGCCAGGGCGGTGGGACGCCAGTCCCGCAGGGCCAGGAGGTCCGCGGCGACGGTCTTGACCGCGACGGGACGCTCCAGATACACGTCCGTCCCCTGCCAGACATGTCCCATCGCCCCTCTGCCCAGAATCCGGTCCAGCCGGTACCTGTTGCGCAGAACCCTGCCCGCGGCGAACTGCTCCACGTTCACATCCCTCGACGAATCCCATCGGTGAGTCGGTGCGCGACTCACCCGGACGAGACTCTCATGGACCGCGGAGCCGCCGGCCCGGGCTTCCGGACGCCCCGGGCGCCCCTCACCAAGTGAGCGTGCGCCGCACGGCACCTGTTGGCCTACTTCCTCACCCGACAGGGTCGGTACGACGCAGCGTTGGAGCAGTTCCGGATGGTCGGCGGTAGCGTGGACGCGCTCCCGTGGAGGTACTTGGACGACCCTGCCTCCGTGTACTGCCGCTGGCGGGACAAGGCGGTCGGAAGAGCGAGCCGGTTCCGAGAGGGCGTTCAACACCCTCTCAGAACCGGCAAGGACATGCTCACCTGCTGGAACGTATCCAGCCGGCGGGCACATACTCTGACGTCGGTTTCCGCGGTCCCTCCCGGTGCCTGCGGGGGCCTGTGTCAGCGCAGGACGTCGAAGACGTTTTTCTGCAGACCGTTGGCGTAGGCCTCGTGCTCGACGAGCTTCAGCTTCTGCGTGTCCTTGTCCGTCATGCTGAAGAGCCGCTTGCCCGCACCGAGCAGCAGCGGAAAGACGATCAGGTGGTAGCGGTCGATCAGGCCGGCGTCCGAGAGGGCCCGGTTCAGGGAGGCGCTGCCGTGGACGATGATCGGGCCGCCCTCGGTCTCCTTCAGCGCGGCGACCTCGTCGAGCGAGCGCAGGATCGTCGTCTCGCCCCAGTTCGACACCAGGTCGTCCCCGGTGAGGGTGGTGGAGACGACGTACTTCGGCATCACCTTGTAGTCGGCGAAGTCCTCCATGTCGGGCCACACCGGGCTGAACGCCTCGTAGCTGGTCCGGCCCATGAGCATGGCGGTGGCGGCCTTCTGCTCCTCGCCCTTGATGCCGAACGCCTCGGGGAGGAACTCGACGTCCTTGAAGGTCCAGCCCGAGTTCCGGTAGCCAGGCTCGCCGCCCGGGGCCTCCACGACGCCGTCGAGCGAGATGAACGCGGTGCTGATCACGGTACGCATTGAGGTTCCTCGGTGTCTCGTGTCCGGTTTTGAGCGGGTCGGTCGGTGCGCGCTTCGTCGTCCACACCCGTGGCCGCGGCGCACCGTCCATGATCTCTGACTGCGGATCACGTGGAAACTCATCGCTCGTCGCCCGTCACCTGCCGGCGGCCCCGGCCGTCCGGATCGGCGCGTCCGCCGTCCTGTAGTCGTCGGAGAAGGACCGGATCACCGATCCGGCGCTGTCGTCACGACCGCGCCGGAGGCGCCGGCCTGGGCGTCCGAGAGGCCGGAGGGGGCGATCCGGCCGGTCGGACCGGTGCGTGAGTGCGCTGAAGAGCGGCGTGGTCGGTACGGCGACGCCAAGGGCCGAGCCCAGCTCTTGAGCAGCGCTCTGGACGCCTGACCCCAAAGCCCACCCGGCCCGACCGACCCGAATCCGCGCCATGAGCGCACTGAAGCGTTCCCCGCAAGCGTCTACTCGGGTGGAGTGGGCGTGTCGTGGGTGCGGTACATGGCCTGTACGTCCATCTCCAGTTGGATGGTCGGACCGACGACCGCGATACCGCGGGCCAGCATGGAGCGCCAGTTGAGGGTGTAGTCCTCCCGGTGGAGTTCCGCCTTGGCGAGAGCCGCACAGCGCAACTCCTGGTCGTAGCCCCCGTTGACCATCCCGAGATAGGTCGTGTCGAGGCCGACGGAGCGGCTGGTGCCGTGCATGGTGAGCGTGCCGTGCAGGGTCCACCTGGACCCGCCGCGGTAGGCGAACCGGGTACTGGTGAAGTCGATGTAGGGGTAGCGCTCGACGTCCAGGAAGTCGGCGGAACGCAGGTGGTTGTCGCGGGTGTTGTTGCCCGTGGTGATGCTGGCGGCGTCAATGCGCACCGAGACCTGTGAGTCGGCCATGTCCGGTGCGACGCGGATGCCGCCCTGGAAGCGGGTGAACCGGCCGTGGACATGGGCCATGCCGACGTGTTTGGCGATGAACCGAACCGCGGTGTGCGGAGGGTCGAACAGCCAGGTTCCGGCTGTCGGAAGCTCCAGTCGGCGCGCGGGCGCAAGGCCGACGCGCGTCTGCGGCAGGGCGACCCCGGCCGTGATGTCGACGGTCTCCCGAGCGGGTGACAGACCCTCGGCAACGGTCATGACGCTGTAGGAGCCCGGTGGCAGCGTCGCTATGAAGTAGCCGTTGGGGTCCGTGGTTCCACGTGTCACCACCCGGTGGCTTTCCACCGCGGTCACGGTGACCTCGGCTCCGCCCATGGGCTGCCCCATGGGATCGACGATCTCGAAGCCGAACGCCCCGGCGTCGGGCGGCAAGGGGACCGAGATGCTCGCTCCGGCGTCGGAGGCGCCGCGTGAACGCCGACGTCGAAGCAACCTGAGGGCCATGGAGTTCACCTTTCTTCGCAGGGTCACCGCGACGCGACCCACCCGGTCGGCGATGTTCGCGGTCGCCAAGGGGTGGCGGCGACAGGAGGGCGTAGGCGGAGGCGGCGGTACGTAGGTGATCATAAAG
>NZ_BAABCQ010000144.1:0-20210 GCF_039539045.1 Streptomyces marokkonensis | reverse complement strand
GCTTGAACACTTTCGTTCTGGCGATGTCTCCGAAGGGGAAGACGTGAACAAGGCGCAGCTCGTAGAAGCGATTGCCGACAAACTGGGGGGCCGGCAGCAGGCCGCCGACGCTGTCGACGCGGTCCTGGACGCCCTCGTCCGTGCAGTGGTCTCGGGCGACCGGGTCTCGGTCACCGGCTTCGGCTCCTTCGAGAAGGTCGACCGCCCGGCCCGCTACGCCCGCAACCCCCAGACGGGCGAGCGGGTTCGGGTCAAGAAGACCTCCGTGCCCCGCTTCCGCGCGGGTCAGGGCTTCAAGGACCTGGTGAGCGGCTCGAAGAAGCTCCCGAAGAACGACATCGCGGTCAAGAAGGCCCCCAAGGGCAGCCTGTCCGGCCCGCCGCCCACCATCTCCAAGGCCGCGGGCAAGAAGGCCGCCGCCAAGAAGGCCACGGGAGCCGCGAAGAAGGCCACGGGCGCCGCCAAGAAGACGACCGCGGCGGCGAAGAAGACGACCGCGAAGAAGACCGCGGGCGCGGCGACGGCGAAGAAGGCCCCCGCCAAGAAGTCCCCCGCCAAGAGCACCACGGCGGCGGCGAAGAAGACCACGGCCACGAAGGCCCCCGCGAAGAAGGCGACGGCCAAGAAGGCTCCGGCCAAGAAGTCGACCGCCCGCACGACCACCGCCAAGAAGGCCACCGCCCGCAAGAAGTAGCAGTAGCTGCCGGAGAAGCAGCAGGCCAACAGGCACAGGGGCACTCACGCGCCGGGCCGGACTCCCTCTCGGAGTCCGGCCCGCGGCCTGTCCGGGGTCCGCACCGCCGACACCGCCGATCCCGCGGTGTGGGCGGAACTCCGAGGATCAGAACGTCTGGAGCGTCACCAGCGTGATCCGGTGGTCCGTGCCCGCGCCGTCGGTCTCGATCCGCACCCGCTGTCCGGGCCGCAGCAGTCTCAGGCCCCCCGCGTCGAACGCCGCCGCGTCGAAGGGCACGGGCGTGCCGTCGTCGAGCAGCACCTGCCCGCTGCGGCTTTCCGGGTCGTACGTGTACGCGGTCGCCTGCATGTCGGCAGCCTACTGCCCGGCGATCAGCAACCGCGCCGCCACCGCGGCCGTACGGGGCCCCACCCCCAGCGCCAGCGCGGTGCGCAGATCACCGCCGGTGTCGACGTCCTGCCGTACGGAATCCACCGCGTCGAGGCGCAGTTCCACCGCGCCGGACGCACGGTGGCGGGCCCGTGAATCCGTACCGAAAGCGGGGGCCAATTCTCGATCCGGAGCCGCGGTCAGCAGGGTCGTGCCGATTCCGGCGGCGTCCGGGAGGAAAGCGCGCGGGAATTGTGTGGCCGCCGCCAGTACCAGCGCCAATTCCGCCGGCCGCAGTGCGGGAAGATCGGCGTTGAGCGCGGCCACCGGACTTTCGGGACGGGCCGCCCGTACCGCGGCGGCCCCGTGCAGCAGGGCGGCGTTCAGGCCACCGCCGGGCTCCCCGGGGACGATTGCCGCGCCCAGCGCCGCCAGCTCCCGTCCGGCCCGTGCGTCGTCCGTGACTACTGCCACATCCGCGACCGCCGGGCAGGCCAGCGCGGCCGCCACGGTGTCCTGGGCGAACGCCAGCGCGAGGCCGGGCCGCACCCCGTCGTCCACGGTGTCCGACAGCCTGCTCTTGGCCCGGGCAAGGGGCTTCACGGGTACGACCAAGGTCCACTGCACGAGCGTTCCGTCCTTCTCTCGTCGCCGTCATTGTCACCTGGGGGACCTGGCGGTTCACTCTCCGGGGCGTACGGTGTTCTCGACAGACGGGCGGCCCGGGGCGACACTTGTCCGGCCCCAGGCCCTGGAGGAAAGGTGTCAGCGTGCCCCGCCGCAGAATCGGCTTCTGGTACCGCTTCGCCGCGGTGCTCTGCAAACCGCCGCTCATGGTTCTGATCAAGCGGGACTGGCGGGGAATGGACAACATTCCGGCTGAGGGCGGAT
This sequence comes from Streptomyces marokkonensis, assembly GCF_039539045.1. Lineage (NCBI taxonomy): Bacteria > Bacillati > Actinomycetota > Actinomycetes > Kitasatosporales > Streptomycetaceae > Streptomyces > Streptomyces marokkonensis. The sequence continues at coordinate 18,253 of NZ_BAABCQ010000144.1, read as the reverse complement.
TCATCACCGCCGTGAACCACAATTCGCACGTGGATCCCTTCGCGTACGCGCACTACCAGTACAACACCGGGCGCGTCCCGCGATTCCTGGCGAAGAGCGGCCTTTTCAGGAAGGGCTTCCTCGGTGCCGCGATGCGGGGCACCGGGCAGATCCCCGTCTACCGCGAGAGCACGGACGCGCTGAGCGCTTTCCGGGCCGCGATCGACGCCGTGGAGCGCGGCGAGTGCGTCGCCTTCTACCCGGAGGGCACCCTCACCCGCGACCCGGACGGCTGGCCGATGACCGCCAAGACCGGTGCCGCGCGGGTCGCGCTGCAGACCAGGTGCCCCGTGATCCCGGTCGCCCAGTGGGGCTGCAACGAACTGCTGCCGCCGTATGCCAGGAAGCCCAGCATCCTCCCGCGCAAGACCCACCACGTGCAGGCGGGCCCGCCGGTCGACCTGTCGCGGTTCTACGGCCAGGAGATGACCGCGGAGGTGCTGAAGGAGGCCACGGAGGTCATCATGGCCGCCGTCACCCGCCAGCTGGAGGAGATCCGCGGCGAGAAGGCGCCCGAAACCCCCTACGACCCGCGCCGGGAGCGGATCGAGCAGCGCCGCCGGACGCAGGCGCAGACACAGACACGGACGACGCGGGCGCACACGCAGGGACCGCAGGCAGAAGGGCAGAGCACGTGAACAAGCCCGTCAAGGCGGCAGTCTTCGGCACCGGATCATGGGGTACGGCTTTCGGCGCGGTCCTCGCCGACGCGGGGTGCGACGTCACCCTGTGGGGGCGCCGCCCCGCACTCGCCGACGCAGTCAACTCCACCCGGACCAACCCGGACTACCTGCCCGGCGTCGAACTCCCCGCGAACCTGCGGGCCACCACCGACGCCGCCGAGGCCGCGAGGGACGCCGACTTCACCGTCCTCGCCGTCCCGTCGCAGACACTGCGCGCCAACCTCGCCGACTGGACGCCGCTGCTGGCGCCCGGCACGGTCCTGGTGTCGCTGATGAAGGGCGTCGAACTCGGCTCCGCGATGCGGATGAGCGAGGTGATCGACGACGTCGCCAAGGTCGGCGTCGAGCGCATCGCCGTGGTCACCGGGCCCAACCTGGCCCGGGAGATCGCCGCCCGCATGCCGGCCGCCGCCGTGGTCGCCTGCCCCGACGAAGCCGTCGCCCAGCGGCTCCAGACCGCCTGCCACACGCCGTACTTCCGCCCGTACACCAACACCGACGTCATCGGCTGCGAACTCGGCGGCGCCGTCAAGAACGTGATCGGGCTGGCCGTGGGCATCGCGGACGGCATGGGCCTCGGTGACAACGCCAAGGGGTCCCTCATCACGCGCGGCCTCGCAGAGACCACGCGTCTCGGGGTCGCCCTGGGCGCCGACCCGCTGACCTTCTCCGGACTGGCCGGTCTCGGCGACCTGGTCGCGACCTGTTCCTCGCCGCTGTCCCGCAACCACACCTTCGGCACCAACCTCGGCAAGGGCATGACCCTGCAGGAGACCATCGCGGTCACCAGGCAGACCGCCGAGGGCGTCAAGTCCTGCGAGTCCGTACTGGATCTGGCCCGCAGGCACGGCGTCGACATGCCGATCGCCGAGACGGTCGTCGGCATCGTGCACGAGGGCAAGCCCCCGGTGGTCGCGCTCAAGGAGCTGATGTCGCGCAGCGCGAAGCCGGAACGACGCTGAGCGACGCCGAGCGGCGCCGGAACGGAACCTGGACACCGACCCGCGCCACGCGGCCCCGGGGACGCTGTGTCGGGGCCCTACGGGCGGGTACCCTCGACGCGATATGAGCACCGAGAACCTCCCCCAGAGCCCCGAGCAGCCGCCTCGCAAACCGCGTGTGGCCGTCGTGTTCGGCGGGCGCAGTTCCGAACACGGGATCTCCGTGGTCACGGCCGGCGCCGTCCTCGCGGCCATCGACCGGACGAAGTACGACGTCCTGCCGATCGGCATCACCCGGGACGGCCGCTGGGCCCTCACCGCCGACGAACCGGAACGCATGGCGATCACCGAACGCCGTACCCCCGACGTCGAGGAACTGGCCGAGTCGACCGAGGGCGGCGTGGTGCTGCCCGTCGACCCCGGCAACCGCGAGGTCGTCTACAGCGAACCCGGCTCGGTGCCCAAGGCGCTGGGCGAGGTCGACGTCGTCTTCCCCGTGCTGCACGGCCCTTACGGCGAGGACGGCACCCTCCAGGGCCTGCTGGAGCTGTCCGGTGTGCCCTACGTCGGCGCGGGCGTGCTCGCCTCGGCCGTCGGCCAGGACAAGGAGTACATGAAGGCCGTGTTCACGTCCTACGGGCTGAAGGTCGGCCCGTACGTGGTGATCCGCCCCCGCGAGTGGGAGCAGGACCGTTCCGGCGCCCGGGAGAAGGTCGTCGGTTTCGCCGGCGAGCACGGCTGGCCGCTGTTCGTGAAGCCCGCGCGCGCCGGCTCCTCGATCGGCATCACCAAGGTCGACGACCTCTCCGGACTCGACGAGGCGATCGAGGAGGCGCGGCGTCACGACCCGAAGATCCTCGTGGAGGCAGCGCTGCGCGGCCGGGAGATCGAGTGCGGGGTGCTGGAGTTCGAGGACGGCCCCCGCGCCTCCGTCCCCGCGGAGATCCCGCCGCCCTCGGAGCACGCGTACTACGACTTCGAGGCCAAGTACATCGACTCCACTCCCGGCATCGTCCCCGCCCCGCTGACGCCGCAGGAGACCGCCGGGATCCAGCGGCTCGCCGTGGCGGCGTTCGACGCGGCCTCCTGCGAGGGGCTGGTGCGCGCGGACTTCTTCCTCACCGAGGACGGCGAGTTCGTCATCAACGAGATCAACACCATGCCCGGCTTCACTCCGATCTCCATGTACCCGCAGATGTGGCAGGCGAGCGGTGTGAGCTACCCGGAGCTGGTGGACCGGCTGGTCCAGGCGGCGCTGCGGCGGTCCACGGGACTGCGCTGACGGCCCGTCCGGCGCACCACGACGAAGGCGATCCCCTCGGGGATCGCCTTCGTCACGACCGGTGGGAATCCGCACCTCCTCCGAGGGACTCCCCCGCCCCGCAGCGCAGTATGATCAGCGGGTTTCCCCAGCCCGCCTCCTGCCGGCGGCAGCGCCGTGTCCGGGTTCCGCGACAGCTTGGTGACCTCGCGCCCGGGCCGGAACCGCCACCGACTCGCTGTCGTCTGCTGAGGGAGCAGCCTGCGGCGGCGATCAGCAGTGCGAGTGAGAGTGGGTGGAAGGGGGCTAGAGATGAACGACCGGACAGGTCAGGGTGCGGGTGATGCCGTCCACTTGCTGGACCTTGGCAACCACCATGCGACCCAGGTCGTCGACGGTGTCGGACTGGGCGCGGACGATGACATCGTAGGGTCCTGTCACGTCCTCGGCCTGGATCACTCCAGGGATCTTGCTGATCGTCTCGGCGACGGTCGACGCTTTGCCGACCTCCGTCTGGATCAGGATGTACGCCTGTACCACGGAACCTCCAGAGCGGCCACGAGGATCATGTGGGGAAAAGGAACGCCACGGTATCGCGTCGCCGCTCTCCGCGGGGAGACCTGCGGGGTACGGACCTCGCGCGCCGGGGTGCCGCGATGACGCGAGTCGACGATCACGCCGACCGCGGCGCCGGTCGTTTCGACCGTAACGAGGACACAGATGACGCGCGACCGGGCACGGACAGGGACAGGGACAGAAGGGGAGCCAAGTCGATGAAGGGCACTGTTGGTGAGCTCGGGGAGTTCGGGCTCATCAGGGAGCTCACCTCCCGTCTCACCACCACCCCGGCGGTCCGGGTCGGCCCCGGCGACGACGCAGCCGTGGTCGCCGCGCCCGACCGCAGGGTGGTGGCCAGCACCGACATCCTGGTGGAGGGGCGGCACTTCCGCCGTGACTGGTCCACCGCGTACGACGTGGGCCGCAAGGCGGCGGCGCAGAACCTGGCCGACATCGCGGCCATGGGCGCGGTGCCGACCGCGCTGCTGCTCGGCCTGGTGGTGCCCGCCGAACTGCCGGTGGCCTGGCCGACCGAACTGATGGACGGGCTGCGCGACGAGTGCCAGGTCGCCGGCGCCTCCGTGGTCGGCGGCGACGTGGTGCGCGGCGACACGATCACCGTCTCCATCACCGCGCTGGGCGACCTGCGCAACCAGGAGCCCGTCACCCGCGGCGGCGCCCGGCCCGGCGACCTGGTCGCGGTGACCGGCTGGCTCGGCTGGTCCGCGGCCGGGTTCGCCGTGCTGTCCCGGGGCTTCCGTTCGCCGCGTGCCTTCGTCGAGGCCCACCGCCGGCCGGAGCCGCCGTACCACGCGGGTCCGGCCGCGGCGGGCCTCGGCGCCACCGCGATGTGTGACGTGAGCGACGGGCTGATCGCCGATCTGAGCCACATCGCCGAGGCCAGCAAGGTCAGGATCGACATCCGCTCCGGGCAGATCGACATCCCGTCCCAGATGAACGACATCGGCCAGGCCGTCGGCGTCGACCCCATGCAGTGGGTGCTCACCGGGGGAGAGGACCACGCGATCGTGGCCACCTTCCCGCCCGACGTGAAGCTGCCCGCCCGCTGGAAGGTCATCGGCGAGGTCCTCAATCCCTCGGCCCTGCCCCAGGTGACCGTCGACGGGGCGCCCTGGACCAGCAAGGGCGGCTGGGACCACTTCGGCGAGGATGTGGAGTCATGAGCCGGCCCCTGCCCCTCCCTCTCGTGCTCACCGTCGCCGGCTCCGACTCCGGCGGCGGCGCCGGCATCCAGGCCGACCTGAAGACGATGCTCGCCCTCGGCACGCACGGCATGAGCGTGCTCACCGCGGTGACCGCGCAGAACTCCCTCGGCGTGCAGGGCGCCTGGGAACTGCCCGTGGAGGCGGTGCGGGCCCAGTACCGCAGCGTCGTGGACGACATCGGCGTCCAGGCGGTCAAGACCGGGATGCTCTCCTCGGCCGAACTGGTCGAGACGGTCGCCGAACTGATCGGCGACACCGACGCCCCGGCCGTCGTCGACCCGGTCGGCGTCTCCAAGCACGGGGACGCGCTGCTCGCCGCGTCCGCGCTGGACTCCGTACGCACCAAGCTGCTGCCGGTGGCGACCGTCGCCACGCCGAACCTCGACGAGGTCGGGCAACTCACCGGCGTACGGGTCGAGACCGACACCGATCTGCGCCGCGCGGCGGCGGCCGTGCTGGAGTACGGGCCGCGCTGGGTCCTGATCAAGGGCGGCCATCTGCGCGGCGACGCCGTGGACCTGCTCACCGACGGCTCCGAGGTGCACTGGCTGCGCGCCCCGCGCCTGGACAACCGGCACACCCACGGCACGGGCTGCACCCTCGCGTCGGCCGTGGCCTGCGGACTGGCGAAGGGGTGGACGGTGCCGGAGGCGGTCGCGGCGGCCAAGGAGTACGTCACCGGGGCGATCGCGGCCGGGTTCGCGCTCGGCGGCGGCATCGGTCCGGTGGACCACGGCTGGGCGCTCGGGCGGCGGGACCACGGCTGAGCGCCCGCGGGAGCGGCGAGGCGCGGCGTGGGCCGGACCGCCCTGCCGCGCCAGGTTTCCGGTACGGCAAAAAGCCGGCCCACCCGAGGTGGACCGGCTTAGTGCAGCGGACCAGGCAGTGGCCGCGCGCTCAGCTGACGCGTCAGCGCGAGACCTTCCCGGCCTTGATGCACGAGGTGCAAGCGTTCACGCGCTTCGGCGTCCCGCCGACCACGGTACGCACACGCTGGATGTTCGGGTTCCAGCGACGGGACGTACGGCGGTGCGAGTGCGAGATGTTGTTGCCGAAGCTCGGCCCCTTGCCACAGACGTCGCAGTTGGCAGCCACGGGTCACTCCAAAGACTTCAGATGCACTTACGGTTGACCCCGGCATGCCGGGATCAAGGTTCCGGAGTCGCGAACGGTCCGGTATCTGAGTGGCGGTGCCAGGGGGGGGAGCCCGATCGGGATCGGGCAACCGGAGCAGCATACAACGGCTGCTCCCGTACAACGAAACTACCACGGCAGCTCAGGGGCCCGCCCCGGCCCACTTCCGGTGGGCGCCGTCCCAAGGTCTACGCTGCCTGCCACGTTCAGCAGCTCAGGGAGGCGCAGGTGGCGCAGGTGCCGCAGAGGTTCTTCGACGCTCTGGCGGTGCGCACCTGGTGCGGTCTGTCGCTGCGCGCGCTGGGACGGGCGCGCGAGGAGATCGACGCGATCAACGTCTATCCGGTCGCGGACGGGGACACCGGCACGAACCTGTATCTGACCGTCGAGTCGGCCGTCGCGGCGGTGGAGGCGGTGTTCGCGGCGCACGCGGTGGGCGACGGAGAGCCGGACGACGGAGAGCCGGACGACGGCGACGGGCCCTCGCTGGCCGACGCCGTGGGCGCCATGGCACACGGCGCGCTGATCGGCGCGCGGGGCAACTCCGGGACGATCCTCGCGCAACTGCTGCGCGGCATGGCCCAGGTGCTCACCGCCGGGGGTGAGCACGCTCACACCGATGGTTCGGGTCTGCGGCTGGCGCTGCGGCACGCGGCGGACTCCGCCCGGCAGGCCGTGGCCCACCCGGTCGAGGGCACCGTCCTGACCGTCGCCTCGGCCGCCGCCGACGCGGCCGAAGAGGTGGCCGACGGCGCCGACGACGCCGGGGGTACCGAGGGCGACTGTGCGGCGGTGGCCCGCGCGGCCTACGAGGGAGCCCGCGTGGCACTCGCCGAGACCCCGGGCCGGCTGCCCGTGCTGGAGCGCGCGGGAGTGGTCGACGCCGGCGGACAGGGCCTGGTGACGGTGCTCGCGGCCCTGGTGGAGACGTTCACGGGCCGGGCGGAGGCGTTCACGGGCCGGGCGGAGGCGTTCACGGGCCGGGCGCCGGCGCCCGGAGCGATCCCCGTGCGGCACGGGCGCGGGGAGTACGGCGGCGAGGCCCCCGCGGAGAAGTGCGCCGCGGGGGAGGGCGACGACAGCGGCCCGGCCTTCGAGGTGATCTACCTCCTGGAGGCCGGGGGCGAGGCCGTGGCACGGCTGAGGCGGCGGCTCGACGCCCTCGGGGACTCGCTCGTCGTGGTCGGCGGCGACGGGCTGTGGAACGTCCACGTGCACGTCGACGACGCGGGCGCGGCCGTGGAGGCGGGAGTCGAGGCCGGGCGGCCCTACCGGATCCGCATCACCCACTTCGGTCACGGCGACGCGCACACCACCGCGGCCGAGAGCCCGCCCCGCGAACGCGCCCAGCGCGCCGTGGTGGCCGTCGTACCGGGTGAGGGACTGGCCGGGCTGTACGCCGAGGCCGGAGCGACCACCGTGCTCGCACGCCCCGGGGAGCCGCCCGCGAGCGGGGAACTCGTCCACGCCGTACGGCGTGCGCACGCGCGCGAGGTCGTGCTGCTGCCCAACGACGCCGAACTGCGCCACACCGCCGCCGCGGCGGCCGAGCAGGCCCGCACCGAAGGTGTCCGGATCGCCCTGATCCCGACCCGCTCGGCGGTCCAGGGCATCGCGGCCCTCGCCGTGCACGAACCCGAGCGGCGCTTCGACGAGGACGTGGTGGCGATGACCTCGGCGGCCGGCGCGACCCGCCACGCCGAGGTCACCGTCGCCGAACGCCAGTCCTGGACCACGGCCGGCATCTGCCAGGCCGGCGACGTACTCGGCCTCGTCGACGGCGACGTGGCCGTCATCGGGACGGACGTCACGGAGGTCGCCGCGACCGTCCTGGACCGCATGCTCGCGGCCGGCGGCGAGCTGGTCACCCTCGTCCTCGGCGACGAGGCCCCCGAGACCGTCACCGTTCACCTGGAGGCCCGCGTCCGCGAGGCGTACCTCGCCGTCGACACGGTGGTCTACCGGGGCGGCCGGCAGGGCGCGCTGCTGCTGATCGGCGTGGAGTGACGCGTCCGGCAGCGCCGGATTCCCGGGAGGTATGGGGCCATTGTCAGTGGCGTGGTGTGCAATGGATCTCGTGCCCGCACTGCGAGAACCCCTGAAGAAGGTCCTCGGCCCCGCCACCGCGAAGGTGATGGCCGAGCACCTCGGCCTGTACACCGTCGGCGACCTCCTCCACCACTACCCCCGGAGATACGAGGAGCGTGGCCAGCTCACCCACCTCGCCGACCTGCCCATGGACGAGCACGTCACGGTGGTGGCCCAGGTCGCCGACGCCCGCCTGCACACCTTCGCCTCGTCGAAGGCCCCGCGCGGCAAGGGCCAGCGGCTCGAGGTGACCATCACGGACGGCAGTGGCCGCCTCCAGCTGGTCTTCTTCGGTCACGGCGTCCACAAGCCCCACAAGGAGCTGTTGCCGGGCACCCGTGCGATGTTCGCGGGCAAAGTCTCCGTCTTCAACCGTCGCCTGCAACTGGCCCACCCGGCATACGAGTTGCTGCGAGGCGGTGACGGCGACGGAGCCGACAGCGTCGAATCCTGGGCGGGCGCCCTCATCCCCCTCTACCCGGCCACCGCCAAGCTGGAGTCCTGGAAGATCGGCAAGGCGATCCAGACGGTGCTGCCCAGCGCGCAGGAGGCCGTCGACCCCCTCACCGACTCCCTGCGCGAGGGCCGCGGCCTGGTCTCCCTCCCCGAGGCCCTCCTGAAGATCCACCGCCCGCACACCAAGGCGGACATCGACGACGCCCGCGCCCGCCTGAAGTGGGACGAGGCCTTCGTCCTCCAGGTCGCCCTCGCCCGCCGCCGCCACGCCGAGACCCAGCTCCCCGCCGTCCCCAGGAAACCGATCCCGGACGGCCTGCTCACGGCCTTCGACGACCGCCTCCCCTTCACCCTCACCGACGGCCAGCAGAAGGTCTCCCGGGAGATCTTCGACGACCTCGCCACCGACCACCCGATGCACCGGCTGCTCCAGGGCGAGGTCGGATCGGGAAAGACGATGGTGGCCCTGCGCGCCATGCTCGCGGTCGTCGACGCGGGCGGTCAGGCCGTGATGCTGGCGCCCACCGAGGTACTGGCCCAGCAACACCACCGGTCCGTCGTCGAGATGATGGGGGAGCTGGCCCAGGGCGGGATGCTCGGCGGCGCCGAACACGCCACCAAGGTGGTGCTGCTCACCGGGTCCATGGGCGCCGCCGCCCGCCGCCACGCACTGCTCGACCTGGCCACCGGCGAGGCCGGCATCGTCATCGGCACCCACGCGCTGATCGAGGACAAGGTCCAGTTCCACGACCTCGGCCTGGTCGTCGTCGACGAGCAGCACCGCTTCGGCGTCGAACAGCGCGACGCCCTGCGCGGCAAGGGCAAACAGCCGCCGCACCTGCTCGTCATGACCGCCACGCCCATCCCGCGCACCGTCGCCATGACCGTCTTCGGCGACCTGGAGACCTCCGTCCTGGACCAGCTCCCGGCCGGCCGGTCCCCGATCGCCAGCCATGTCGTCCCGGCCGCCGACAAACCGCACTTCCTCGCCCGCGCGTGGGAACGGGTCCGGGAGGAGGTGTCCAACGGCCACCAGGCGTACGTCGTCTGCCCGCGCATCGGCGACGAGGACGACGCCCCGAAGAAGAACTCCAAGCAGCCCTCCGAGGGCGACGCCGACAAGCGACCCCCGCTCGCCGTCCTCGACGTCGCCGAGCACCTCGCGAAAGGCCCGCTGCAAGGCCTCAAGGTCGAGGTCCTGCACGGCCGGATGCAGCCCGACGACAAGGACGCGGTGATGCGCCGCTTCGCCGCCGGGGAGACCGACGTCCTGGTCGCCACCACCGTCATCGAGGTCGGCGTCAACGTCCCCAACGCCACCGCGATGGTGATCATGGACGCCGACCGCTTCGGCGTCTCCCAGCTCCACCAGCTGCGCGGCCGGGTCGGCCGGGGCTCCGCCCCGGGGCTGTGCCTGCTGGTCTCCGAGATGCCCGAGGCGAGCCCGGCACGGCAGCGGCTCAACTCCGTCGCCGGCACCCTCGACGGCTTCGAGCTCTCCCGCATCGACCTCGAACAGCGTCGCGAGGGCGACGTCCTGGGCCAGGCCCAGTCCGGCGCCCGCACCTCCCTGCGCGTCCTCGCCGTCATCGAGGACGAGGAGATCATCGCCGAGGCGCGTCAGGAGGCGGCGGCGGTGGTGACCGCCGATCCGGAGCTGACCGGCCTGCCCGGTCTGCGGACGGCCCTGGACGCGCTCCTGGACGAGGAGAGGGAGCAGTACCTGGAGAAGGGCTGAGAGACTGGGAACGGACACCGTCCCTCCACCCGAGCACGCCGAGCACACCGACGCCGAGCACACCGACAAGGACCCAGAGATGACCCGCGTGATCGCCGGCAAGGCCGGCGGACGCCGCCTCACCGTTCCGCCGGGGACCGGCACCCGACCCACCTCCGACCGCGCGCGCGAGGGCCTCTTCTCCACCTGGCAGTCCCTGCTCGGCGGCCCGCTGAACGGCGAGCGGGTCCTCGACCTGTACGCCGGTTCCGGTGCCGTCGGCCTGGAGGCGCTGTCCCGCGGCGCGGGGCACGTCCTGCTCGTCGAGGCCGACGCCCGCGCCGCCCGTACGGTCCGGGACAACGTCAGGGCCCTCGGCCTGCCCGGCGCCGAGGTCCGGGCTGGCAAAGCGGAACAGATCATCCGCACCCCGGCCCCGGCCGAGCCGTACGACATCGTCTTCCTGGACCCGCCGTACGCCGTCACGGACGACGATCTCCGCGAGATCCTCCTCACACTCCGCTCGGAGGGGTGGCTCACCGGGGAAGCGCTCGTCACCGTGGAGCGCAGCACCAGGGGCGGCGACTTCCGCTGGCCGCACGGCTTCGACGCGATCCGGTCCCGTCGCTACGGCGAGGGAACGTTTTGGTACGGTCACGCCGCCTCTACGTGCGAAGACGCACGATGACCGGACCGGAGAGCGAGGGAACTCAAGTGCGCCGCGCCGTCTGTCCCGGGTCGTTCGACCCGATTACCAACGGACATCTCGACATCATCGCCCGGGCCTCCAGTCTCTATGACGAGGTCTACGTCGCCGTGATGATCAACCAGGCCAAGAAGGGCCTGTTCGAGATCGAGGAGCGGATCGACCTCATCCGCCAGGTCACCGCCGAGTACGGGAACGTGCGCGTGGAGTCCTTCCACGGCCTCCTCGTCGACTTCTGCAAGCAGCGCGAGATCCCGGCCATCGTCAAGGGCCTGCGCGCGGTGAGCGACTTCGACTACGAGCTGCAGATGGCCCAGATGAACAACGGCCTCTCGGGCGTCGAGACCCTGTTCATCCCGACGAACCCCACTTACAGCTTCCTGTCGTCCTCCCTGGTCAAAGAGGTCGCGACCTGGGGCGGCGACGTCTCCCACCTGGTGCCGCCGCTGGTCCTCGACGTGCTCTCCGAGCGCCTGAAGCAGGACTGAGCCCACCCCGCGCGGCTCCCGGAGGCTGACAAAGCGTCACCCGGTGTCCCCCGGACACCCCAGGGTCGTACAGTCGTCCCGTCCGTCTCCAACACAGCTGTAGAGAGTGGCGAGCACACGGTGGACGTGCAGAAGAAGCTCGAAGAGATCACCGCGATGGTCTCCGGCGCCCGCGCCATGCCCATGTCGGCCTCGTGCGTGATCAACCGCGCCGATCTGCTCTCGATTCTGGAAGAGCTGCGTGCCGAGCTGCCCGGTTCCCTCGCCCAGGCCCAGGAGCTGATCGGCGACCGGGAGCAGATGGTCGCGCAGGCCCGTCAGGAGGCCGACCGGATCATCGAGGGCGCGCACGCCGAGCGCGGTTCCCTGATCGCCGACACCGAGGTTGCCCGCCGCTCCCAGGCCGAGGCCGACCGCATCCTCACCGAAGCCCGCCAGGAGGCCGAAGAGGTACGCGCCGAGGCCGACGACTACGTCGACTCCAAGCTCGCCAACTTCGAGGTCGTCCTCACCAAGACCCTCGGCTCGGTCGGCCGGGGCCGCGAGAAGCTCCTCGGCACCGGACCCGGCCTCGACGAGAACGGCTACGAGGACGAGGACGCCCCCGAGCGCAGCCACGACCCGGAGATCCTGCGCCGCGACGCCGACACCTACGTCGACTCCAAGCTCGGTGCCTTCGAGGCCGTACTGGCCAAGACCCTGGACGCGGTCGGCCGGGGCCGCCAGAAGCTGCACGGCCGGATCGCCACGGACGACCTCGGCGCCCTCGCGGACGACATGACCACCGTCCAGCACTCCAGCGACGCGGACTACCTCGCGGGCCTCTCCGACGCCCCCTCCGGACCGCCCAGGCAGCGGGAGTACGGCGAGCAGCAGCCGGCGGCGGCGCAGGCACCGGCGCGGGCACCGGCACCGGCACCGGCACAGGTACCGGCACAGGTCGTGCCGGAGATGCCGTCGCAGCAGCCCGCGTACGGCTACGCCCAGCAGCAGGCCGACCCCTACGCCGCCTACCAGCAGACCTACGACGGCGGTCAGCAGGACCCGTACGGCTACGCGCAGCAGACAGCGGACCCGTACGCCTACCAGTACGACCCCCAGCAGCAGGCGTACGACGGCGGCCGGCAGGACTACGCACAGCCCCAGCAGCCGCCGCAGCCCCAGCAGCCGCCGCAGCCCCAGCATGCCCCGCAGGCCCAGCAGCAGGCCCTCGACGAGGCCAGCCTCTTCGACACCAGCATGATCAGCGCCGAGCAGCTGAGGGCCTACGAACAGGGGCGCGGTCTCTGACCCGCGCACCCGCTCCCGGGCCGGATTGGGCCGAGAGCGAATGGTCCAGTATCCTGGCTCTTCGGTCGCGTGTACGTCCGCGATCGCCGCTGCCCGGGAACACCGGAGGGCGGCACCCCCAAGCTACGAAAGACCGAAAGCAGGAATGGTTCTGAACGCGCGCCTCGACCACCGAAACCCTCTCGTGTTCGACACGCACGAGCTGGGACGGCGGCCCGGTGCGCTCCAGCGCCTGACCCGCACGGTCGACGCTCCCAAGGACTTCGGTATCCAGGGAGTCATCGGAGTGCCGGAAGGCGCCCCGGTGGAACTCGATCTCCGGCTCGAGTCGGTCATGGAAGGGGTGCTCGTCACAGGCACCGCCCGTGCCAAGGCCAAGGGGGAGTGCGTAAGGTGTCTGGAGCCGCTCGAGCAGCAGCTTGTGGCGGACTTCCAGGAGATGTTCTCGTACCCTGACGCCGACGACCGGGGCCGCCCTGCGGCGGAACCGGGCGACGACGCCGAGGACGACGAGGACAGGCTCTTCGTCGAGGACGGACTGATCGGCCTCGAACCCGTGCTGCGCGACGCGGTGGTGCTCGCACTGCCGATGCAGCCGGTGTGCCAGGAAGACTGCCCGGGTCTGTGCTCCGAGTGCGGAGTACGCCTGGCGGACGACCCGGACCACCATCACGATGCCGTCGACATTCGTTGGGCGGCTTTGCAGGGACTCGCCGGTTCACTCGGAGACGGCGAGAAGGACGAGATGAGCGGCGCCGAACCTGGCGTCGACGAGAAGCAGGAGAAGTAGCCGTGGCTGTTCCGAAGCGGAAGATGTCGCGCAGCAACACGCGCCACCGCCGGTCGCAGTGGAAGGCTGCGGTCCCCACCCTGGTTGCGTGCGAGCGCTGCCACGAGCCCAAGCTGCAGCACATCGCGTGCCCGTCTTGCGGCACTTACAACAAGCGCCAGGTCCTCGAGGTCTGAGCGGCTGGTGAGAGGCACTGTGTCAGTCCCCAAGAAGGCGGAAGTCGCCAAGGCGGACCCACCCGCCAAGAAGAAGGCGGACACCCAGGCCTCGTCCCACAGGCTTCTGGAAGGGCGGCTCGGCTATCAGCTCGAGTCCGCCCTTCTGGTGCGTGCACTGACTCACCGTTCCTACGCGTACGAGAACGGCGGCCTGCCGACGAACGAGCGGCTGGAGTTCCTCGGAGACTCCGTCCTCGGCCTCGTCGTCACGGACACGCTGTACCGAACCCACCCCGACCTGCCCGAAGGCCAGCTGGCCAAGTTGCGGGCCGCGGTGGTCAACTCGCGTGCGCTGGCTCAGGTGGGCCGTGGGCTCGACCTCGGCTCCTTCATCCGGCTCGGCCGCGGTGAAGAGGGCACGGGTGGCCGGGACAAGGCGTCCATCCTCGCCGACACCCTTGAAGCGGTGATCGGCGCGGTCTATCTCGACCAGGGCCTCGACGCGGCCTCCGAACTGGTACACCGCCTGTTCGACCCGCTGATCGAGAAGTCCTCGAACCTCGGTGCCGGCCTGGACTGGAAGACCAGTCTCCAGGAGCTCACCGCGACCGAAGGGCTCGGCGTCCCCGAGTACCTGGTCACGGAGACCGGCCCGGACCACGAGAAGACCTTCACTGCTGCCGCCCGCGTCGGAGGCGTCTCGTACGGCACCGGCACCGGCCGCAGCAAGAAGGAGGCGGAGCAGCAGGCCGCGGAATCCGCGTGGCGGTCCATCCGGGCCGCGGCGGACGAGCGAGCCAAGGTGACCGCAGCGGAAGCGACGGCCCAGCCGGCCGCCGAAGAAGCGGCCACGCCGATCGCCGACGCCCCGTCGGCCTCTGCCTGATCCGCCGATCCGTCGGGTCTGCCTGATCCGACGATCCGTCCGCCCGTCGGATCCGTCCGACTCGTCGCACGTCCCGAACGCCCGTCCCGCTCCAGGGGCGGGCGTTCGGCTCGTCCACCGGCCCACCCGAGGGGATGCCATGCCCGAGTTGCCCGAGGTCGAGGTCGTACGGCGCGGCCTGGAGCGCTGGGTCGCCCACCGGACCGTCGCCGACGCCGAGGTGCTGCACCCGCGCGCGGTACGCCGGCACATCGCCGGCGCCGACGACTTCGCCGACCGCCTGAAGGGTCACCGCGTCGGTACGGCCGACCGCCGAGGCAAGTACCTGTGGCTGCCACTGGAGGACACCGGCCAGGCGATCCTGGCGCACCTCGGCATGAGCGGTCAGCTGCTGGTCCAGCCGCACGAGGCGCCGACCGAGAAACACCTGCGCGTCCGAGTCCGCTTCACCGACGACCGGCCCACCGAACTCCGCTTCGTGGACCAGCGCACCTTCGGCGGCCTGTCCCTGCACGCCACCACCCCCGACGGACTGCCCGACGTCATCGCGCACATCGCCCGCGACCCCCTCGACCCGCTCTTCGACGACGAGGCGTTCCACCTCGCGCTGCGCCGCAAGCGCACCACGATCAAGCGGGCCCTGCTCGACCAGTCACTGATCAGCGGCGTGGGCAACATCTACGCGGACGAGGCCCTGTGGCGCTCCCGCCTGCACTACGAGCGCCCCACGACGACCTTCACCCGTCCCCGCACCGCCGAACTCCTCGGCCACGTCCGCGACGTGATGAACGCGGCCCTCGCCGTGGGCGGCACCAGCTTCGACAGCCTCTACGTCAACGTGAACGGCGAGTCCGGCTACTTCGACCGGTCGCTCGACGCGTACGGACGGGAAGGCCTGCCCTGCCGCCGCTGTGCCACGCCGATGCGCCGCCGGCCCTGGATGAACCGCTCCAGCTACTTCTGTCCGAAGTGCCAGCGGGCGCCGAGGATCACACCGTAGGTGCCTGCCCCGCGTCATACCGCTCGCGTGACGCCAGCACCTCGTCCATCCGCCCCTGCACGCACTGGATGAGCGCGCTCAGCCGCTCGGCCACCTCGCGTCCCAGTGCCGTGAGCTCGTAGTCCACGCGGGGCGGATTGGTGGGCTGGGCCTCGCGGTGCACCAGGCCGTCGCGCTCCAGCGCGTGCAGCGTCTGGGCCAGCATCTTCTCGCTGACGCCGTCGACGCGGCGCCGCAGTTCGTTGAACCGGAACGAGCTCTCGTACAGCGCGCCGAGAGTCAGCGCGCCCCAGCGCCCGGTAACGTGCTCCAGGGTGCCGCGCGAGGGACAGTCCCGGGAGAACACGTCGTACGGGAGGTCCTGCTCCTCCGTGCGCTCCTGCGTGGTCGACATAGGACCAGCGTACGTGAGCGCAGCGCTGCCCCGAAGGTCGCGCCGAGCGAGGGAGAGCGCTGCCCGGGGGTGGCTAGTAGCCGAAGTTCTGGGTCCACCAGGGGCCGCCGGAGCCGAAGTGGACGCCGACGCCCAGGGTCTGGAAGTCGCAGTTCAGGATGTTGGCCTTGTGGCCCGGGCTGTCCATCCAGGCGTCCATCACGGCCTGGGCGTCGGCCTGTCCGCGGGCTATGTTCTCGCCCCCGAGGCCGCTTATCCCGGCCGCCTCGGCCCGGTCCCAGGGCGTCGCGCCGCTGGGGTCGGTGTGGTCGAAGAAGCCCTCGGCGGCCATCGCCTCGCTGAAGTCCTCGGCCAGTTCGCGCAGCGCGCTGTTCGCGGCCACCGGGCTGCAGCCCACCTTGGCACGCTCGTCGTTGACGAGCTTGAGAACCTGGGCCTGGGCGACGGTCTGCTCCGACGCGGCGGCGGGCGCGCCGGGCCGCTGGGGCTCCTCGGCGGCCGGACTCGACGGCGTGGGCTTCGGCTTCGCGCTGGGAGTCCTCTCGCGCTTCTCCGTCTTCGACGGGGTCTCGGCCGGGGCGGCGGGCTTCGACGCCGATGCCGAGGGGGAGGACGTGGACGGCGAGGGGGAGGAGGAGTCGGACGAGGAGGAGTCGGAGGCCCCCGAGCGGTCGGGTGAGTCGGAGGAGCCGGCGGGCGAGGAGGACCGGTCGGTGCCACGGCCCGTGAGGGCCTCGCCGCCGCGACCGGCGTCGGCGCTGCCGGAGGTGCCGCCCTGCTCGGACGGGGTGTTCGGCGGGGCGTCCTGGGACTGTACCCGGTCACCACCGCCCCCGCCCCCGCCGATCCGGTAGTTGTCGAGGCCGGGCACCGCACCCGTGGCCACCGCCACCGTGCCGATGGCGACCGCGGCGGAGACACCGAGCAGCCCCGTGCGGACGGGAGTGGCGGCCTTCTTCCTGCGGCGGCGCCTTCCCGAGGGTCCCGCGTGCTCCGGCCCGTCGGCGGGGGTGAACCCGCCACTGGGGAAGGCGACAGTGCGTCCGGCCTGCGGGCGGGCGTCGGACCCGTCGCCGTCCGGGCCGTCCGGTGCGAACAGGTAGGCGTCGCTCTTCGCCCGGACCTCGGCATACGCCTCGGGGTTCAGATAGGGCGCGATCCCCATCGTGGGGCGGTCATCCGCGTCCGGCGACCGCGGATCGCGGTCCCGGCCGACCGCACCGTCCGTCTGATGGCTCCCCGCGGCGCGGCCCGTGGCGGCGCGGCCGGCGGCGGAGCGTCGGTGGCGTCCCATGTACTGGCCTTCCTCGTCCTCGTCCTCGTCCTCGCGCTGGACGTGTCCTCGCGGTCGACGTGTCCTCAAGATCAACACGGAACTCACACGATGGAGTGAGTTTCAGGTGAGTTTCATTGGGTGGGGACGGTACCGCATGGTGCAAGGGGGTGAAGTGCCCGGCGAGACATTGACTGGTTAGGTTGCAGTCATGAGTGAGGATGTACGGCTGGTCGCGTGGGTGCGCGGACAGGTCCAGGGCGTGGGTTTCCGCTGGTTCACGCGGGCCAGGGCGCTGGAACTCGGCGGGATGAGTGGTTTTGCTCTCAATTTGGCCGACGGGCGTGTCCAGGTCGTCGCGGAGGGCCCGCGCGAACGCTGCGAGGGGCTGCTCGACTGGCTGCGCAGTGACGACACGCCCGGACGTGTGGACGGTGTGACCGAGATCTGGGACACACCCCGCGGGGGTTACGAGGGCTTCGCCATCCGCTGACGCCGGGTCGTGCCGAGGACCCCGGCGCCCGGCCCGACCGTCTCCGGAAGGGTGTCCACAGGGGAAACGGGCAGGTGGTTGCCAAGAACGGCCTGTCGTGGCACGCTCCGCACGCAGGATGATCGCCACGCCCCCAGGGGCCCGCAGGAATCGCCGCGTCGCTGTTCGCAGGCCGTGTGCGCCCGGGTGCCCGCCGATACGGGGCGTGATCGTGTTGACCGTCAAACTTTTTGGTGAGACGCTGAAAGCCCCGCGCACCTTAGCTGTTTGGCATGGTTGAACGGCAGGAAAAACTCCAAAGTGCCAAGCACCGCGGGTGCGATTCCCTCACGACCCACACCGCTTCGGTCGGTCACTCATTGTGGAGGACCATCCATCATGGCAAAGGCGCTTCTCGGTTACGTCGGCGGCTCCGACCCTCGACTCCTCGCCGAGATGCGACGGCTCCAGCAGCGCGTCCAGGACCTGGAATCCGAGCTCGGACGGATCCAGGCGGAGAACGACGCGCTGGCGGCTGCCGCTTCTCACGACAGGATCATGGAGAGCGTTGACGCACACCAGGCGGAGCCTGCGCTCACCTGATCACTGCTGATCCATCTGATCACTGCACCGCACCACTACGGCACGGCAGTGGTTGGGCACGCCTGTACAACCGCTCAGGTGTCAGAGTCT
>NZ_BAABCQ010000143.1:0-20480 GCF_039539045.1 Streptomyces marokkonensis | reverse complement strand
CGTGCGTGGCTTTCGTGATCGCACCCGCCCACCGGGCCGACGACTGCGGTGTCAGCTCCCGCTTGCGCACCGCCCACGCCCTGGCATCATGACCGAGTCCGTCACGGCAGCGCGCTTTCAGATCACGGGAGGCCAGGGCGCCCAGATGCGCGCCCACCCGCCGCAGCACCTCCACATCCACCGCGGTGAGCTGCCCCAGTCGGGTCCGGACCGCCACCCCCGAGGGGCCCAGCGCGACGAACGGCGCCGCAAACTCCCGCAAACCACCCATCCTCACACCTCCCCCGACAAGCTCGAAAACCCTCTCACCCCACCCAACGAACACACCCGTCAAAGGTCACCCATTCGACACACGGACTCCCGTTCCCTCCCCCGGACGCAACAAAGCCCATCCCACGGACCACACCCGCACTCCGCACCCACTCACACACGCCAGAACACACTCATACGCACTCAGAGACGAGCAGTTCCACACCCCTCCACCGAGTGGCACGCCGAGTCCCTGCCCGTCCTGCGCGGCAGGCTGGCCGATCCGGACGGCACCTTCGCGGCGTTCGTCGTGGACCATCCACAGCGGCAGGGGGCCCTTGCGGCGCTGGTGGCCGGCACGCTCGACTACCGCATCGGCGGCGCCCGCAACCCGCTCGGTGTCGACGGCTACGTGTTCAGCGTCGCCACCGACCCGGACGCGCGCCGTCGCGGCTACGCGCACGCCTGCATGGAGGCCCTGCTGGAGTGGTTTGGCGAGCGCGGAGCCCGGCGAGTGCGCCTCACCGCCTCCTCGCAGGCCGAGCCGTTGTACGCCTCACTGGGCTTCCACCACAAGACGGACCCCTTGCTGGAGCTGACGCTCTGAGCACTTAGGCTCGGTGGCATGCCCTTGAAGAGCCTCGCGTTGATCGAGAACTGGCCGGTTCCCACCGCCGCGGCGGGTGTCGTACGCGCCGACGGCACGATCGTGGGAACCTACGGCCCCGTCGGGCAGCCGTTCCCCCTCGCCTCGGTCACCAAGCCGCTCGCGGCGTACGCGGCGCTCGTCGCGTACGAGGAGGGCGCGGTCGAACTGGACGAGCCGGCCGGGCCGACCGGTGCGACGGTGCGCCACCTGCTCGCGCACACCTCGGGTCTGGCCTTCGACGAGCACCGGGTGACCGCACCTCCCGGGGAGCGCCGGCTGTACTCCAACGCCGGTTTCGAGCAGCTCGGCGACCACATCGCGAAGGCGGCGGACATCCCGTTCGCCGAGTACGCGCGACAGGCGGTGCTGGAGCCGCTGGGCATGACGAACACCACCCTCGACGGCTCCCCGGCCAAGGACGGGGTCTCGTCGGTCGAGGACCTGCTGCGGTTCGCCGCCGAGGTGCAGGCGCCGCGCCTGCTGGACCCGCGCACGGTCGCCGAGGCGATGACCGTCCAGTACCCGGGCACGAAGGGCGTACTGCCCGGCTACGGGCACCAGAACCCCAACGACTGGGGCCTCGGCTTCGAGATCCGCGACTCCAAGTCCCCGCACTGGACGGGCGCCTCGTCCTCGCCGCGCACCTTCGGGCACTTCGGCCAGTCCGGTACGTTCCTGTGGATCGACCCGGATGCCCAGCTCGCCTGCGTGGCGCTCACCGACCGCGCCTTCGGCCCCTGGGCGGCCGAGGTCTGGCCGGCCTTCACGGACGCGGTGCTGGCGGAGCCGCGCGGCTGAGGCGGCACTCGAACCACACCGTCTTGCCCGGCCCGTCGGGACGCGGCGTGACGCCCCACCGGTCGGTCACCGCCGCCACGGTCACCAGCCCGCGCCCGCTGTCGCCGTGAGGATCGCCGGCGGTCCGGGCAGGCAGCTCCGCACAGTGGTCGGCGACCTCCACCCGCACCCCGCCGGGCTGGAGCAGGAAGCAGACACGGCAGCGGCGACCGGGCACATGCCGTACGACGTTGGCGACCAGCTCCGTGAGCGCCAGTTCGGCGGCGTCGGCCAGGTCGCGCAGACCCGAGCGGACCAGGTAGAGCCGCAGGATGCGGCGCAGATGCCGGGCCGAGTGCTCACCCACGGCGAACTCGGCGTGGTACTCGCTCTCGGCGTCCGTCACCTGCGGACCAGTTACGTGATTCACACCACAATCCTGCGACGCGCTGCTTACGCTCGACTACGGAAAGAAACGAACGCCGCGAGGCGTTGCCGTCCGTAGTCGGAGTGAGGTGCCGCCGTGGCCAACATCCAGTCGCTCGACCCGACCGCTTCCCCGCTCGACTACTACGGCTGGGAACTGCGCCGCCAGCGCGAGGCGCACGGCCTGAGGCAGGGCCAGCTCGGCGACATCATCTTCTGCACCGGCTCACTGGTCGGCCAGATCGAGACCACGAAGAAGGTCCCGACCCGGGACTTCTCCGAGCGCGTGGACGCCGCGCTCGGCACGGACGGCCTGTTCTCCCGCCTGATCGGCCTGGTGCTGCGCAGCCAACTCCCCACCTGGTTCCAGCCGTACGCGGAGATGGAGGCGAAGGCGGCTTACATCTCGACGTACCAGGCGCAGGTGGTCTACGGGCTGTTGCAGACCGAGGAGTACGCGCGGGCGGTGCTCGCCACCGGAATGCCGGACGACCTGGAAGGTCTGGTGGCGGCTCGGGTGGAACGCCAGCGCGTCCTGGAACGCGATCAGCCCCCGCTGGCCTGGGTGGTGCTGGACGAGGCCGTCCTGCACCGGCCGGTCGGCGGCCGCGGCGTCATGCGGCGGCAACTGGCCCGGCTGTTGGAGTTCACCCGTAACCGCTGGATGCAGGTGCAGGTGCTGCCGAATGAGGCCGGGGCCCATGCCAGCCTGGCTGGCTCGTTCAACTTCCTTCGCTTCGAGGACGACCCGGACATCGTCTACACAGAAGACGTCATCTCCGGCCATATGACGGCCAGTCCGGAGACCATCAAGGAAGCCGCCCTCCGTTACGCTCGCTTGCAGGCAACCGCCCTCTCCGTGGAGGATTCGGCGGAACTGATCATCCGCGTGATGGAGGAACGCTATGGAGACTGCTCCCAGCACGAGGAACACCCAGTGGTGTAAGTCCAGTTACAGCGGAAACACCGGCGGCGACCGCGTCGAGGTCGCCGACGGACGCCCCGCCGGTGCCGTCCCCGTGCGCGACAGCAAGAACCCGGCCGGCCCGGTCCTGACCGTGAGCGCGGGGGCGTGGAGCGCGTTCGTCGACGGCCTGCGGTAGCCGGGGTACGCACACAGGAGTGCTCGCACCGGCGGAGGCTCACCCTGCTGAAAAGCGTGAACCGTAGGCCACAAACGTCCTCGGAGCGCTCGAATGAGCGATGTGAGGACAATAGGGTCGAAAGGTTCACGCTTTTCAGGTGAGTGCGGCCCTCCCGGCTGCAGCATCTTCACGCGGGGACGGGAAGCCACTGCGACAGCCCCCAGGGTGGCAGGTTCCGGTCAACTTCACGGGGTCAACTTCCGGACCGATGCACGGTCTCCCCACAGAGTCCCCGCAGGGTTCACACTTGCCCTTCACTGATCCTCCAGAATCTCTTTTCGGCCAGGTGCCGATCGAGATCTTGCGGCGTGATCTTGGTGCGTGCCTACAGTGACCCGCCGCGTCCGGCGGAGTGAGTCGTTCCGTCGGTGCGCGGCCACAGGGCGGCCGCGGAGCGCCGTAGTCGTGGGGCTTCGTCGTGCCGCGAGCGCGGTCGTCAAGGCGTGCGGCGCTGATGGTCGGCGGGTGGCTTTCCATCTCTTCGTCCAGCGCCTCTCTGCCCGCCTCCGTCTTCGACGAAGGATGCTCCAGTGCGTCTCAGACGCTCCCACATACCACCTGACGACCCGTCCGGCAGACCCGGACAACGTGCCCGCGGCGGTGGCCGGCAGAGATTGCGTGCCCGGCGACTGAGTACCGCCTCCGTTCCTCTCGTGCCACTGGCGGTCATTGGGACAGTGCTCGCCGGGCTGCTCGGCCCTGAGCCCGCGTCCGACAACCGGCTTCCAGCCACCGCTGCCATCGCCGACAGTTACGACGGTTTCGACACCGAGGCCGTCGAGCAACTGCGCCGAGACCAGTGCTTGATGGCCGACGTGCTGCGGCTCGGTGGACCCGCGATGAGTACCCTCGCGCAGAACGGGCTGAACCAGAGCCCGGAACAGTTGCATGTCACGGCCAACAGTGAGTACTGGACCGACACTCCCCTGGCGCTCCATCACGCGACCATCCACAACTGTATGCGCGATGCTCTTCTGCGCATTCTCGCGTCTGCGGGGTTTCAGGTTGAGGAAGCTGATGGCCATGCGCATGGGAGTGCGGTTCACGTAACGGGCCACCGAGCCTGACTGGCCCCTCCGCTCAGCGGGCCCTGCCAAAGCCGAGATGTACCGGCTTCGGCAGGGCCCGCCACGTGCGTCACCCCGGCACCGTCTCCCGCATAGGCAGCTCGGACGGTCCGGATCACACCGTGAGTCTGATCGCCTCGATCCACAAGTTGCTGTCGTGGGTACCGACGTAGGTGAAACCCAGCCCGACCCCGGGCTCGTCGCACGCCAGGCCGAGCCAGGTGTCGTTGTGGACGTAGGAGGTCTGGCAGACGGGGCCGGCGCCACCGTCGACGCTGAGGGCGAACCCCATCATGTGCGGGGCGTCCTTCTCGGTGCTGCCGACGTAGACGTCGATGCCGTCGGCGGCGTTCCCCCAGGGACCGGGGTAGTGCCCCTCGCCCTCGGCAGCGGGGTTGGGGAGGTAAGTCCTGCTGGCTGTGCCCTTGGTCCCGGACACGGCGGTGTTGACGGCCGTGATCGGCTTCCCCCCGCCCTCGGTGCCCGCTGCCTCGCCGTCACACGCGGCGTCGGACCAGCCCTGGCCAGCCGTGAAGACCCGGTAGCAGATGTGCCGTCCGCCCGGGTCCTGGGCGGCCAGTTGCCGGACGGCGGTCGCCGCGGTCCTCTCCGGCGCCTCGGTCTCCTTCTCCTCGGAGCCGGCGCCCCCTGCCCCGGCGTCGGCTCCCTCTCCGTCTCCCTCTCCGGCCGCGGCTCCGGCTTCGGCATCCTCCCCGCCGGGCTGCTGGGCCCCGGCCCCTGCCGGGGGCGCCTGGACCTCCGCGGACGGGGCCTTCGGCGCCTCGGCGGTCGGTGAGGGGATGGGCGGCAGGTTGCTGACACCGGCTGCCTGGAGCTGTTCGGTGGCGGCGCTGCGGACCTGGGGCTTGTAGGTGATCCACAGCATCACGCAGGTGATCGCCAGCGCCATGGAGACACTGAGGCAGACCGCCAGCCAGCGCGGCAGGAAGCCCCGCTGCACGTACGTGCCCTCCACGTCCAGCGGTGTCACACCCGACCGCTGCACCGCCAGTTTGTAGGGGCGCTGCTCCGCCGACCCGAACCAGATGATCTGCCGCGGCTTCAGGGTCGTCTCCACGAACGCCGCACGGCCCGGCTCGATCTGCACGTTGCTCGGACGGATTTCGTACGACAGCTGGTCACCGTTGTCGCTGCCGCTGACCGACGCCGTCACCTTCGTGTTGCCCAGGTTGTCCACGGCCAGCTTCGGGCGGCCACGGAAACGGCCCTTGACCGTCGACGGCACCAACTCCGCGCGCACTTCCGTGAACGGGGTGATGGTGAGGTTCCCCTCCGGGACCGTCGCCGCCTCCGGGTGCGCCGTCGGCGTGATCCGCACCGCGTACGGGTTCGGCCCCGCCGTGGCGTCCGGAGTGCGCGGCGGAGCGAACGTCAGCTCCACCGATCCCGTCGTCCCCGGGTACAGCCGCAGCGACTGCGGCTCCACGGTGGTCCAGGGGGCGAGAGAGCCCACCGCCTCGAAGCGGTACTCGTCCACCACGTCACCGGTGTTGCGCAGCCGCAGCCGCACCGTCGTACTACCACCCGGGTCCACGGTCGCGGAGGCGGGCTCGAGGGAAGTCCAGAGGCTCACTCACCGGACGTTAAACGCGGCGATGACGCCGAGTCAGCAAGCCACGGGGCACCAGGAGTGCCCGAAGAGGCGGGCTCGGATGCCCCCGCTCCCAGCGGGAGTCGAGACCGCTTCTGGTAAAGGCCCCGTCCGGGCCGGGTCGACGTCAGCTCCCGGACATTTCCCAGACCAGTAGCTCCGCCCGCGTCGCCGCCACCGCCTCCGCCCCCTCGGCGTCCGTGATCCGCGCCGCGTCCCCCGCGCCCAGCGTCTCCCCGCTCAGCAGCACTTCGCCGCGCACCACGTGCACGTACGCGTACGCCCCGTCCGGCACCGCCGTCCTCTCCCCCGCGGCCAGGCGGCGGACGTGGAGCATCGCGCCCGCCTCCGGGACGGCGTACGGGGTGGAGTCGGCGATGCCGCGGACGATCTCGTAGGCGGGGTCGCCGCCGGGGTCGCGGGGAGCCAGCCACATCTGGACGAAGGTCAGGGGGGCACAGCCGTCGTTGCGCTCGACGTGGCGGACACCGGCCGCCGAGCTGAGGCGTTGCACGTCCCCGGCGCGGACGACCGTCTCGTGGCCGACGGTGTCACGGTGGGTGAGCTCACCCTCCACCACCCACGTGACGATCTCGGTGTGGCTGTGCGGGTGCTCGTCGAAGCCGGCACCGGGGGCGAGGCGCTCCTCGTTGCAGGCGATCAGCGAGCCGAAGCGGAGGTTGCCGGGATCGTAGTGGGGCCCGAAGGAGAAGGCGTGCCGCGACTCGATGCCCGCAGCCGCGTCGCCTCCCGGAAAGCGCTCGTCGGCGCGCCGTACGTCCATCACGCCGTCCACCGTAGTCCCGGCACCCGGCGTGCCGGAGGTCCTCCGAGGTCCTCCCGAAGCGCTCCCGAGGTGCTTCGCAGGCGCTCCGGCCGTCGAGCGCGGCCCCGGCGACACGCCCGCCCGTCCCGATAAGGCAGTCTTGTCCACGTGCCCGAACCCGAAACCAGCAAGCCCGAGCCCGGGGCGCACGCCGTCCACCCGCACACCGCGACCCTGAAGCGGCTGGAGCAGTCCTCCGGAACGCTCGCCGCGCAGGCCATCGCACGCATGGACGAGACACTGCCGTGGTATCGAGCCATGCCACCGGAGAACCGTTCCTGGATCGGGCTGGTGGCCCAGGCGGGCATCGCGGCCTTCACCGAGTGGTTCCGGCGTCCGGACGCCCCGCAGGCCATCTCCACCGACGTCTTCGGTACCGCCCCGCGCGAGCTGACCCGGGCGATCACGCTGCGGCAGACCGTCGAGATGGTGCGGACCACGATCGAGGTCATGGAGTCCGCGATCGACGAGGTCGCCGCTCCCGGGGACGAGTCGGTGCTGCGCGAGGCACTGCTCGTGTACGCCCGGGAGATCGCCTTCGCGACCGCCCAGGTGTACGCGCAGGCCGCCGAGGCACGCGGTGCCTGGGACGCGCGGCTGGAGTCGCTGGTGGTGAACGCCGTGCTGAGCGGCGAGGCCGACGAGGGGGCCGTGTCCCGGGCCGCCGCCCTCGGATGGAGCTCGCCCGAGCACGTGTGCGTCGTGCTCGGCACCGCCCCCGACGGGGACTCCGAGCTGACCGTGGAGGCCATCCGGCGCGCGGCCCGGCACGCCAAGCTCCAGGTGCTGACCGGCGTGCTCGGGGACCGGCTCGTGGTGATCGCGGGTGGCAGCGACAATCCGCTGGCGGTCGCCAAGTCTCTGATCGGGCCGTTCGCGCAGGGCGCGGTCGTGGCCGGCCCGGTGGTGCCCGACCTGCAGGCCGCGACACGGTCCGCGCAGGCCGCCGGCGCCGGGCTGAAGGCCTGCACGGCCTGGCAGGACGCCCCGCGCCCGGTGCTTGCGGACGATCTGCTGCCGGAGCGCGCGATCGCCTCCGACCCCTCGGCCCGTGAACAGTTGGTGGAGGAGATCTACAGACCGCTGGAGGAGGCCGGAGCCGCGCTGCTGGAGACACTCAGCGTCTATCTCGAGCAGGCGAGCAGCCTCGAAGGCGCCGCCCGGATGCTCTTCGTTCACCCGAACACCGTGCGCTACCGGCTGCGACGTGTGACTGACGTCACCGGTTGGTCACCCTCTGATGTACGGTCTGCGTTCACACTGCGGATCGCGCTCATCCTGGGGCGTCTGGCCGACGGAGATCCGCAACTCTAGGATTTTGTCGAGGGTCTACAAAACCCCCTCGTGTTCTTCGTCCCTGTCCCCACGGGCGGTCGCGGCCGTCCTCAAGAGAGAGTGTGAGAGTGCTCGTACTCGTCGCTCCCGGCCAGGGCGCCCAGACGCCCGGCTTCCTGACTGACTGGCTCGCCCTTCCCGGCGCCGCGGACCGCGTCGCCGGGTGGTCCGACGCCATTGGACTCGATCTCGCCCACTTCGGCACGAAGGCCGACGCGGACGAGATCCGTGACACCTCCGTCGCCCAGCCGCTGCTCGTCGCCGCCGGACTCCTGTCCGCCGCGGCGCTCGGTACGTACTCCTTCGCCGGTGAGGCGGCGGGTACGCGGATCGCGCCGGGCGCGGTCGCGGGTCACAGCGTCGGTGAGATCACCGCCGCCGCGTTCGCCGGGGTCCTCGACGACACCGCCGCGCTGACCCTCGTACGCCGTCGGGGCCTGGCGATGGCCGAGGCCGCAGCGGTGACCGAGACGGGCATGTCGGCGCTGCTCGGTGGCGACCCCGAGGTGAGCGTGGCACACCTGGAGAAGCTCGGCCTGACCGCGGCCAACGTGAACGGCGCCGGCCAGATCGTGGCGGCCGGCACCATGGAGCAGCTGGCCGCGCTGAGCGTGGACAAGCCCGAGGGGGTGCGCAAGGTCGTCCCGCTGAAGGTGGCCGGCGCGTTCCACACGGAGCACATGGCGCCCGCGGTGGACAGGCTCGCCGAGTCGGCGAAGGCGCTCGCGCCGGCCGACCCGAAGGTGACGTACATCTCCAACAGGGACGGGCAGGCCGTCGCCGGCGGCGCCGAGGTACTGGAGCGCCTGGTCGGCCAGGTCGCCAATCCGGTCCGCTGGGACCGGTGCATGGAGACGTTCAAGGAACTCGGCGTCACCGCGCTGATCGAGGTGTGCCCGGGCGGCACACTGACCGGTCTGGCCAAGCGGGCGCTGCCGGGTGTGAAGACCCTGGCCCTGAAGACCCCCGCCGACCTCGACGCGGCCCGCGAGCTCGTGGCCGAGCACGCCGGAGACGCCGGCCCCGCCGCCGAGCAGGCCTGACAAGGAGCGCGAGAGCATGTCGAAGATCAAGCCCAGCAAGGGCGCCCCGTACGCGCGCATCCTCGGCGTCGGCGGCTACCGCCCGACCCGGGTCGTGCCGAACGAGGTGATCCTCGAGACGATCGACTCGTCCGACGAGTGGATCCGCTCGCGCTCCGGCATCGAGACGCGGCACTGGGCGGGTCCCGACGAGACCGTCGCGGCGATGTCGATCGAGGCCTCCGGCAAGGCCATCGCGGACGCCGGGATCGGCGCCGAGCAGATCGGCGCCGTGGTCGTGTCGACCGTGTCGCACTTCAGCCAGACCCCGGCCGTCGCCACCGAGATCGCCGACAAGCTGGGTACGGACAAGGCCGCGGCCTTCGACATCTCGGCGGGCTGTGCGGGCTTCGGCTACGGGCTGACCCTCGCCAAGGGCATGATCGTCGAGGGTTCGGCGGAGTACGTGCTCGTCATCGGCGTGGAGCGGCTCTCCGACCTGACCGACCTGGAGGACCGGGCCACCGCCTTCCTGTTCGGCGACGGCGCCGGCGCGGTCGTGGTCGGCCCGTCCCAGGAGCCGGCGATCGGCCCGACCGTCTGGGGTTCGGAGGGCGACAAGTCCGAGACGATCAAGCAGACGGTCCCGTGGGACCGGTTCAGGATCGGCGACGTCTCCGAGCTGCCCCTCGACTCCAAGGGCAACGTCAAGTTTCCTGCGATCACGCAGGAGGGCCAGGCGGTGTTCCGCTGGGCCGTGTTCGAGATGGCGAAGGTCGCCCAGCAGGCGCTGGACGCGGCCGGGATCAGCCCGGACGACCTGGACGTCTTCATCCCGCACCAGGCCAACGTGCGGATCATCGACTCGATGGTGAAGACGCTGAAGCTGCCGGAGCACGTCATGGTCGCCCGTGACATCCGCACCACCGGCAACACCTCGGCCGCCTCGATTCCGCTCGCGATGGAGCGGCTTCTGGCGACCGGTGAGGCCAAGAGCGGCGACACCGCGCTCGTCATCGGCTTCGGGGCGGGTCTCGTGTACGCCGCGACGGTCGTTACCCTCCCCTAGGCACTCCGTGCCGGATCACACGGTCCGGGACGGAGACCAGTACCACCTGCCGCTGACGCGGTGGGCCGCCACACTCTCTGGACAACAAAGAAGGAGCGCCATCATGGCCGCCACTCAGGAAGAGATCGTCGCCGGTCTCGCCGAGATCGTGAACGAGATCGCCGGCATCCCGGTTGAGGACGTCCAGCTGGACAAGTCCTTCACCGACGACCTGGACGTCGACTCGCTGTCCATGGTCGAGGTCGTCGTCGCCGCCGAAGAGCGCTTCGACGTCAAGATCCCGGACGAGGACGTCAAGAACCTCAAGACGGTCGGCGACGCGACCGACTACATCCTCAAGCACCAGAGCTGATCACCCGATCACTGCCTCTGGGCTGACTGCCCCGCCACCCGGCGGTGGCGCCGTACGAATCCGTATCCCGTTGGAGAAAGAATTCCCGTGAGCTCGACCAATCGCACCGTGGTCGTCACCGGTATCGGCGCAACCACACCGCTGGGTGGCGACGTAGCCTCTACCTGGGAAGGCCTGGTCGCCGGCAGGTCCGGCGTCAAGCCCCTGGAGCAGGAGTGGGCGGCCGACCAGGCGGTCCGTATCGCCGCACCGGTCGCCGTGGACCCCTCCGAGGTCATCCCGCGGCCCCAGGCCCGCCGACTGGACCGTTCGGCCCAGTTCGCGCTGATCGCGGCGCAGGAGGCCTGGAAGGACGCCGGCTTCACCGGCAGGGCCGACGAGACGACGGAGGCGGGTGAAGGCGGCAGCGTCGACCCCCACCGGCTCGGCGCGGTCATCGCCTCCGGCATCGGTGGCGTGACGACCCTGCTCGACCAGTACGACGTGCTCAAGGAGAAGGGCGTCCGCCGCGTCTCCCCGCACACCGTCCCCATGCTGATGCCGAACGGCCCGTCCGCCAACGTGGGTCTGGCCGTGGGCGCCCGGGCAGGCGTGCACACGCCGGTCTCCGCCTGTGCGTCGGGCGCCGAGGCCATCGGCTACGCCATCGAGATGATCCGCACCGGCCGCGCCGACATCGTCGTCGCGGGTGGCACGGAGGCGGCGATCCACCCGCTGCCCATCGCCGCGTTCGGCAACATGATGGCGATGTCCAAGAACAACGACGACCCGCAGGGTGCCTCGCGCCCCTTCGACACGGGACGCGACGGCTTCGTCCTCGGTGAGGGCGCCGGCGTCCTCGTCCTGGAGTCCGCCGAGCACGCCGCGGCGCGCGGTGCCCGCGTGTACGCGGAGGCGGTCGGCCAGGGCATCTCCGCCGACAGCCACGACATCGTGCAGCCGGAGCCGGAGGGCCGCGGCATCTCGCACGCCCTGCAGAACCTGCTGGACAACACCGACCTCAACCCGGCCGAGATCGTGCACGTCAACGCGCACGCCACCTCGACGCCGGCCGGTGACATCGCCGAGCTGAAGGCGCTGCGCAAGGTCCTCGGCGACGACGTCGACCACATGGCGGTCTCCGGCACCAAGTCGATGACCGGTCACCTCCTCGGTGGCGCGGGCGGCGTGGAGTCCGTCGCGACCGTGCTCGCCCTGTACCACCGGGTGGCGCCGCCGACCATCAACGTCGAGAACATCGACCCCGAGGCCGAGGCCGCGGCGGACATCGTCCGCGGTGAGGCCCGCAAGCTGCCCGTCGAGGGCCGCATCGCCGCGCTGAACGACTCGTTCGGCTTCGGTGGACACAATGTCGTCCTGGCGTTCCGGACGGTCTGAGCGACGTCCGTACGCGTGTGAAGGGCCCCCACCCGGTGACTGACCGGGTGGGGGCCCTTCCGCATGAGGGTGACGGTGTTTCACCTGATTCCTGCGAGGAGGTTCATGCTCCTCCGGGCTGGTCTCAACCCGGCTGGCGTCGAGGGCGGAAAACCTCCTGGAACGCTGCTCCGGGAGGCGGCCCGAGCCAGGAATCCCCTCCCCTCAGGGAGGGGAGGGGAGGGGATTCAAACCACCTGGTGCAGCCAGCGGACCGGGGCGCCCTCGCCGGCGTGGCGGAAGGTCTCCAGTTCGTCGTCCCAGGGCTTGCCGAGGAGCTTGGCGATGTCGGACTCCAGGTCGGTCTCGCCGCGCTGGGAGCGGACCAGGGCGGCGCGCAGCCGGTCCTCGGGGATCATGATGTCGCCGTGGATGCCGGTGACGGCGTGGAAGATGCCCAGCTCGGGGGTGCAGCTGTAGCGCTCGCCCTCGGCGTTCGCCGACGGTTCCGCGGTGACCTCGAAGCGCAGCAGCTGCCAGCCGCGCAGGGCGGAGGCGAGTTTCGAGGCGACGCCTGCCTGGCCCTGCCAGGAGAACTCCGAGCGCCAGGTGCCGGGCGCGGCGGGCTGTCGGCTCCAGTCGAGGCTGACGCGCGTGCCGAGCACGCCGGCGATGGCCCACTCGACGTGCGGGCAGAGCGCGCGCGGCGCGGAGTGCACGTACAGAACTCCACGTGTCGTCACCGGAACCTCCGGGCTGAGCGGGACATCTCGGAACGGGCGGAACGGCCGTGACCGGGCGGACCACGTTGATGGCGAGGCTACCGTGCGCCGGGGCAAGGAGTGTGACGTACCGTCGGTCCCGCTGCCGACAAACCTCCGCCATTCACCCGGCAGGACGCTTGTGCGGGTGTGAGCCGTCGCACCGACGCCCTCGGGAACCCTCACGCGGTGTCATGGGTTGAGGACGTTGGAGGCACGAGGCGAGGGGTGGTACCGGTATGCGGCAGGGGACGGACCAGGGGACCCGGAGCGGCCGTCGCCGTGCGCGTGCCGCACTCGCCGTCCTGACCGCCGCCGTCCTGGGCGTGACCGGCTGCGATGCCGTGGGCGGTGACTCCCCCGCCCCGTCCGACGCCGCCTCGAAGCGTCCGGAGCCCACCCCGGTCTGGGACACGAGCCCGGAGTCCGTCGCCGCCGTGGGCGATTCCATCACCCGCGGCTTCGACGCCTGCACGATCCTGTCGGACTGCCCCGAGGTCTCCTGGGCGACCGGCGGCAGCGCCGATGTCGACAGCCTCGCCGTACGGCTCCTGGGGAAGGCGGACGCGGCCGAGCGGAGCTGGAACCACGCGGTCACCGGGGCCCGGATGGCCGATCTGACCGGCCAGGTCACCCGGGCGGCGGCGCACAGGCCCGAGCTGGTCGCGGTGATGGTGGGGGCGAACGACGCGTGCCGGGCGACGACCTCGGCGATGACGTCGGTGACCGACTTCCGGAGCCAGTTCGAGGAGGCCATGGGCACCCTGCGCAGGGAACTGCCCAAGGCGCAGGTGTACGTGGCGAGCATCCCGGACCTGAAGCGGCTGTGGTCCCAGGGGCGCACCAACCCGCTGGGCAGGCAGGTGTGGAAGCTGGGCATCTGCCCGTCGATGCTGGGCGACGCGGACTCCCTGGACTCGGCGGCGAAGCTGCGGCGGAACACGGTGCGGGAGCGGGTGGAGGACTACAACGAGGTCCTGCGGGAGGTCTGCGCGAAGGACCGGCGGTGCCGCACCGACGGCGGCGCGGTGCACGAGTTCCGTTTCGGCACCGGCCAGTTGAGCCGCTGGGACTGGTTCCACCCGAGCGTGGACGGACAGGCCCGGCTGGCCGAGATCGCGTACGACGCCGTGACCGCGAAGAACCCCTGACACGGCCTGACACGGCCTGACCTGGCATGACCCGGCATGACCCGCCCCGACTTGGTCGTGACCGTGTCCTAGAGTTCCGCACATGAACGAACTCTTCGGCACACTTTCCGACGGCACCCCCGTCCACCGCTGGACCCTGGAGCGGGCCGGCGTACGGGTACGGGTGTTGTCGTACGGCGGGATCGTGCAGTCGGCCGAGGTCCCGGACCGGGAGGGCGACACCGCCGACGTGGTGCTGGGGTTCGCCGGCCTGGACGGCTATGTGACGCACCCGGACCCCTACTTGGGCGCGCTCGTCGGTCGCTACGCCAACCGCATCGCGGGCGGCCGTTTTCCGCTGGACGGGCGGACCTACGCGCTGGCGCTCAACAACGGGCCGAACTCGCTGCACGGCGGCGAGCGCGGCTTCGACAAGCGGGTGTGGGACGCGGCCCCCGTCGGGGACGGCGCGGGGCACGGCGTCCGGCTGAGCCGGGTCAGTCCGCACGGCGAGGAGGGCTTCCCGGGCCGGCTGGAGATGTCGGCGACGTACACGCTGGAGGAGTCGGGCGCGCTGCGGATCGTGTACGAGGCGGTCACGGACGCGCCGACCGTGGTGAACCCGACGAACCACAGCTACTTCAATCTGGGCGGAACGGGCTCCGGGCACGCGGGCGGGCACGAGCTGCGGCTGGCCGCCTCCCGGATCACGCCGGTCGATTCCGACCTGATCCCGACGGGTGGCCCGCAGGACGTGGCGGACACGCGCTTCGACTTCCGGCAAGCGCGGAAGGTCGGCGCGGGCTACGACCACAACTTCGTCCTGGACAAGGGCGTGACCGGCACCGCCGAGGAGGTCGCCGAGTTGTACGACCCGGTGTCGGGGCGCGTGCTGACGGTGGCGACGACCGAGCCCGGCCTCCAGCTGTACACCGCCGACCACCTGGGCGAGCCCTTCGCGCCCGGTGACGGCATCGCACTGGAGACGCAGCACTTCCCCGACTCCCCGAACCGGCCGGAGTTCCCGAGCACGGTGCTGCGGCCGGGCGAGGCGTTCCGTTCGGAGACGGTGTACGGCTTCTCGGTGCGGTAGCGAGCGGCGGCGGGTGCCGCGCCCACCGGCTCGGCCCCGGCCCGGCCGTCAGGTCCCGGACCGGGGCTGTCCGCGGGGGCTCGCCCTCGCGGGCGTCCCGGAGTCCGACGTTAATCGTCGTGGTGATCCGGCAGCCCGCGATCGGGCGTCCGATCAGGAGTTCGTACGAACCCTTCACAAACACCCATGTCGGAGGCGGTCGTGGCGCCTTTCCGAAGTCGCCGCATGCCGGCAGAGCCGCCGGGTCTTCCCACCGTCCGAGAGGTGCGGCCAACCACCGATCGCACTGATCGCACCGACCCGTGAACGGTCCCACGCGTCACGACGGCGGACGCGGGTTCAGGGACGGACCCCCATCCCAGCCGTAGCGCGCGCTCCTTCCGTCACGGGATACTGCCGCCGTCCGGCAGCGCACCCCACGGCGACGGAAGGACCTGGACTCCCTTGTCACACACACGCGTTCGGATCGGCGTACTCGGGCTGGCCCTGGTGGCGGGGCTCGCCGCCCCGGTGACGGCCACCGCGGCACCATCGGCCACCGCACCCGCGCCCGCGCCCGCGGCGGCGCCGACCGTCGAGGAGCGGCGGCTCGACGGGGACGTGCCCCAGGAGATCCTGCGGCGCTCCGGATTCGCCGCGGTGGCGCCGGTGTTCGCCCGCGGGCTCGGGCGGGCGGGCTCCTACCGCGAGGCGCGTCGCGTCGTCGCGCGGGAGGGCTCCGCGCTGTGGCGGCGGGCCGTGGACCGGGCGCAGGGGCGCGGGCCGGCCCGCGGGGACCTCAGCCGGGACGACGACCGGCCGCTGTACTGGGCGAGGCTCACGATGACGCGTGAACTGCGCACCTGGGAGCCTGGCTTCCGGCTGACGGAGCGGCAGCGTGCCGCGTTGTTCGGGGAACTGGAGCGCACCTCGCGCGGCCAGAGCGACATCCGCCTCCCCCACGGCGGTAGCGGCCTGACCGGCAAGGGCGAGGACGGGCGGACCGGCACGGGCGTGAAGCGGGTCCTGCTCACCGGTTTCGACCCGTTCACGCTGGACCGGGACATCCGGATCTCCAACCCGTCCGGCGCCGCCGCGCTCGCCCTGGACGGCACGGTGATCGACACACCGGACGGGCCCGCCCGGGTGGAGACGGCCGTGTTCCCGGTGCGCTGGCAGGACTTCGGGGAAGGCGCGGTGGAGCGGGCGCTGCGAGCGTATCTGCCGAGGGTGGACCTGTTCACGACCGTGAGCCAGGGCCGGGTCGGTCGGTTCGACGTGGAGCGGACCAACGGGGCCTGGCGGGGTGGCTTCCCCGACAACGACAACGTCTCCCGCACGGAGACGGTCCCGGTCGCCGACCCGGCCTCGCAGCCGCAGTGGACGACGACCACGCTGCCCTACGAGGCCATCGCGGCCGCGGACACCGGGCGCTTCCCCGTGTACGACAACACGAGCGTGACCGAGATCCCGGCGGGAGACAGTGAACCGGTCGTACGGCCGAACGGGCCCACGCCCGGTTCGACGGCTCGCGCGGGCGGCGGCGGGGACTACCTGTCCAACGAGATCGCCTACCGGGCGACCCTGCTGCGGGACCGGCTCGGGCTGCACGACTCGCTGCCGGGCGGGCACGTCCACACACCGGTGCTGGAGTTCGGGGTCGGGAACGCCGATCCGGCGGCCGGGGCGGTCACCGACCCCGCGTTCGTGCGGAACCGGCTGGACATCGTGGCGCAGGTGCGGGCGATCGTGGCCGTGGCGGTCAGTGCCTCGGAGCCGGACCGGGCGGACCGAACGGGCCGGGCGGACCGGAGCTGACCGCCGGGTCGGCGGTACCGCCGACGGAGCGGTCGTCGTCGCCGTCGCGGGTCTCCTCGCCCAGCAGTTCACGGGCGAGGAGCGTGGCGCCGGCGACCGCGCCCGGCATCAGGAACACGGCGACGAACGGCACCAGGAACGACACGCCCAAGGGGGTGCCGAAGCCCCAGACCAGCATCTTGCGGGAGCGCAGGAGCGCGAGGCGGTCGCGCAGTTCGACCCCGCGGCGCTGGAGGGCGACGGAGGCCAGTTCCTCGGTGAGGAAGAAGCCGGTGACGAGGAAGCCGACCACCGGGACCACCGTCTGGCCGACGACCGGGATGAAGCC
Organism: Streptomyces marokkonensis; assembly: GCF_039539045.1. Taxonomy (NCBI): domain Bacteria; kingdom Bacillati; phylum Actinomycetota; class Actinomycetes; order Kitasatosporales; family Streptomycetaceae; genus Streptomyces; species Streptomyces marokkonensis. The sequence goes on along the minus strand of NZ_BAABCQ010000143.1, from coordinate 3,486 downwards.
CAGGGCGAAGAGCAGTACGCCCCAGACCGCGGCTCGGACGAGGATCCGGAGACTGTCGCGGCCGGAGATCCACAGCTCGCGCATGAGCGACAGGTTCGACTCGGGAGCGGTGCCGTCCGGGGAGACGTCACGGTCCACCCGCTCGGAGAGGCTCTCGTAGAAGGGCTGGCCGACCAGCAGCGTGACCGCGGTGAAGGTGAGGACGGCCAGCAGCAGGGCGAGGGCGAACAGGACGGCGGTGAGGAAGCCGCGGAAGAGCCCGAGCCAGGGGCTCGACCAGTCGTCGGCGAAGGGGGTCGCCCAGGCGGTGAAGTCCGTGCCCCACATCGCCAGCGCGACCAGTGCGGCCGCGTACAGGACCAGTGTGATCAGGCCCGGGACGAGCCCGAAGCCGTAACTCCTGCCGTGCCGGGCCACCCACCGCTGGCCCCTCAGAAGATGGCCGAATCCCGCCCCAAGATCACGCATGGGCGGCACTCTACCGGTCGGCACCCTCACTGCGTCGGCTGCGGCCCCGGTGCCCCGGACCCACCGGTCGCACCGTTCCGGGCGGGGCGGCGCCCAGTGCTCGAGCGCCGCCCCGTACGAATCCGAGCACCGGTCAGACGAGCGTCACGGTGATGTTGCCGCGGGTCGCCTTCGAGTAGGGGCAGACCTGGTGGGCCTTCTCCACCAGCGACCGCGCGGTGTCGGCGTCCACCGACGGGATCTCGGCGGAGATCTCGACGATGATGCCGAACCCGTCGTCGTTCTTGCCGATGCCGACCTCCGCGGTGACGGTCGAACCGGTGATGTCGGCGCCCTCCTGGCGGGCCACGACGCCGAGGGCGCCCTGGAAGCAGGCGCTGTACCCGGCGGCGAACAGCTGCTCCGGGTTGGTGCCGGCGCCGTTCCCGCCCATCTCCTTGGGCGGGTTCACGACCACGTCGATCTTGCCGTCATCGGTGGCGACCCGCCCGTCGCGGCCGTTCTCGGCGGTGGCGACGGCGGTGTAGAGGACCTCGGACTGCTGTATGGGCATGCGGTTGTCTTCCTCCTCGGTCCGTCGTGACTCGCGCCCACGATCACGACGGATTTCGGAAATACGTTACCGCATGCCGGAAACTGAGTGAAGGCCGCTCTTTCCGCGCGGAGGGGGCGTCAGAGCTTGACGATCATCTTGCCCGTGTTGTCGCCGCGCAGGACGCCGAGGAAGGCCTCCAGGTTGTTGTCGATGCCCTCGACGACCGTCTCGCGGTACTTCAGCTTGCCGGAGGCGACCCAGGGGCCGACCTCCTGGACGAACTGGGGCTGGAGGTCGTAGTGGTCGCCGACCAGGAAGCCCTCGATGCGGCCGCGGGTCTGGATCAGGCGGGCGAGGTTCTTCGGGCCCGGAGCGGGCTCGGTGTTGTTGTAGACGGAGATCGCGCCGCAGATGGCGATGCGGCCGTCCCGGTTGAGGGACCCGATGGCGGCCTCCAGGTGATCGCCGCCCACGTTGTCGAAGTAGACGTCGACGCCGTCCGGGGCGGCGGCGCGCAGCTGCTCGCCCACCGGGCCTTCCTTGTAGTTGAAGGCGGCGTCGAAGCCGTACTCGTCGACGAGCAGCCTGACCTTCTCGTCCGAGCCGGCGGAGCCGATGACCCGGGAGGCACCCTTGAGCTTCGCGATCTGGCCCACCTGGCTGCCGACGGCGCCGGCCGCGCCGGAGACGAACACCGCGTCGCCCTCCTTGAAGGCGGCGGTGCGCAGCAGGCCGGCGTAGGCGGTGAGCCCGGTCATGCCGAGCACGCCCAGGTACGTCGACAGCGGCGCCGCGTCCGGGTCCACCTTGACGGCGTTCTTCGCGTCCACCACGGCGTACTCGCGCCAGCCGAAGAAGTGCAGGACGTGGTCGCCGACGGCGATGCCCTCGGCGTTGGAGGCGACGACCTCGCCGACCGCGCCGCCCTGCATGGGCTTGCCCAGCTCGTAGGGGGCGACGTAGGACTTGGCGGCGCTCATGCGGCCACGCATGTACGGGTCGACGGAGACGTACACGTTGCGCACCAGTACCTGGCCCTCACCCGGGGTGGGCAGTTCCGCCTCGACGAGGGCGAAGTCCTCGGGCTTGGGCCAACCGACCGGACGGCTGACCAGGTGCCATTCGCGGTTGACGTCGGGGAGGGCGGGGGAGTCGGTCATGGGGCACCTTTCCTGGGGCTTTCGGATTTCCTGGGGCTTTCGGGGATGTTTCAGACTCCGAGATGTTTCAGCCTCTGAAACAACCATGCGTCTGAACATTTCAGGTTGTCAAACAAATGGGTACCCTGGATTCCATGGCCACACCACACGACACCCCACGCCGACCCGACACTCTCACCCTGGAAGTCGTCGAGCTGATCGGTGAGGTCGTGGCCCGCTTCCACGCCGACTACGAGGAGGCCGCCGCGGAACGCGCCCTGACCGGGGCGCAGGCCAAGCTGCTCAGCCTGCTCTCGCTGGAGCCGCTGCCGATGCGGAAGCTGGCACGGAAGCTGCGGTGCGAGCCGTCGAACGTCACCGGGATCGTGGATCGACTGGAGGCGCGCGGGCTGGTCGAACGCCGCCCGGACCCCGGCGACCGCCGGGTGAAGGTGGCGGGGGCGACGGAGGAGGGGCGGCGGGTTGCGCGCGGGCTGCGGGAGTCGCTGCGGTTCGCGCGGGAACCGCTCGCGGGGCTGTCGGAGGGCGAGCGGGTGGCCCTGCGGGACGCATTGCGGACGATGCTGGGGGACTGAGCCGGAGGCGTTCCGGCGGCCCCGTCGGCTACGTGCACCACCACAGGAAGCGGTCGCACGTCTCGGTCGGCTCCGGGTCCGGTGAGGTCGGCGGCGCCGGACTCGTCGTCGGGGGAGGGTCGTCCGGGCCCGTGGAGGGCGGGTGGGGCGCGGGGGCCGTCTCGGACGCCGACGCCGGCGGCACCTCGGTCCCGCCCGGCGTCCTCGACTCCGTCCCGTCCGACTCCACGGACTGCGATGCCGACTCCGACGCCGACAGCGTTGTCGAGGCGGAGGCGGAGGTCGAGGCCTCGGAGGTCGGCGCTGCCGAGGTCGCGTCCGTGTTCGCACCCGATGCGGCCTCGGCCGGGACCGCCGACGACTTCCCCACCGCCCCACTCGCCCCGCCGTCCGTCGCCCTCCCACCCGCCGCGGCCGGCTTCGCCGGGGAGCCCGAGGAGTCCGGGGCGTCCGTGCCGAGTTCGGCGAGACTCAGCCCCCCGGCCGCCAGGACGAAGCCCGCGGTGACGAACAGGGCCCGGCGGCGGCGTCGTCGGTGCGCGGCGGCCTTGCGGTCGCGACGGCCGGCCCGCCCGTCGGGTGGGACGTCGCCGGGGGCCTCGTCGGGCGCGCCCGCCTCGCCGGCTTCCCGCGGTGTCCGCTCCTCACCTTCCGCCAAGTGGGGTTCGGGCACACGGAGTCGTACGACCGGCGCGCCGCACCCCGGGCAGGCGAGGGCGCCGTTGAGGTGCCGTCGGCACGGGTTGCA
>NZ_BAABCQ010000142.1:0-20555 GCF_039539045.1 Streptomyces marokkonensis | reverse complement strand
CGACTTCGTTTCTCCCAGGTTCCGCCACCACCGCGTATCGCCACCGCGAGAACCGTGCCGCGTTCCGAAGGACCCCAAGCCCCAGAAGAACAACGCCCCGTGCCCGGCGCACAGCACCGCGCCGCGCACTCGACAGTGACGGAAACCCACGTGATCACCACATCGGGCCTTACCAAGGTCTACCGCTCACGCGGCCGCGAGGTCACCGCCCTGGACGGCGTCGACCTGCACGTCCGCGAGGGCGAGGTGTACGGCGTCATCGGCCAGTCCGGCGCCGGCAAGTCCTCGCTCATCCGCTGCGTCAACCTCCTGGAGCGCCCCACCTCCGGCACGGTCACCGTCGCCGGCCAGGACCTCACCGCGCTGGCCGGCCGGGGCCCCCGGGCCGGCAAGGAGCTGCGGCAGGCGCGCAGCCGTATCGGCATGGTCTTCCAGCACTTCAACCTGCTCTCCACCCGGACCGTGCGGGACAACGTCGAACTGCCGCTGGAGATCCTCGGCAAGTCCGGGAAGGAACGTTCCCGCAAGGCGTTGGAACTGCTCGACCTCGTCGGTCTCGCCGACAAGGCGGGGGCCTACCCGGCCCAGCTCTCCGGCGGCCAGAAGCAGCGCGTCGGCATCGCCCGCGCCCTGGCCGGCGACCCCAAGGTCCTGCTCTCCGACGAGGCCACCAGCGCCCTCGACCCGGAGACCACCCGCTCCATTCTCCAGCTGCTGCGCGACCTGAACCGGCAGCTCGGGCTGACCGTCCTGCTCATCACCCACGAGATGGACGTCGTCAAGAACGTCTGCGACTCGGCCGCCCTCATGGACCGGGGCCGCGTCGTCGAGTCCGGCACGGTCGGCGAACTGCTCGCCACCCCGGGCTCCGAGCTGGCCGCCGCCCTCTTCCCGGTCGGCGGCGACGCGACCGGGGACGACCGCACCGTCCTCGACGTCACCTTCCACGGCGACGCCGCCACCCAGCCCGTCATCTCCCAGCTGTCCCGCACCTACAACATCGACATATCGATCCTCGGTGCCGCCATCGACACCGTCGGCGGCCTCCAGGTCGGCCGGATGCGCATCGAACTGCCCGGCCGCTACGAGGACAACGTCGTACCCGTCGGCTTCCTGCGCGAGCAGGGCCTCCAGATCGACGTGATCAGCGGCGAGCGGCAGCCGTCCCTGCTGGTGAAGGAAGGTGCCAAGTGACCTGGTCCGAGATGCAGCCACTGCTGGAGCAGGCGTCCTGGGAGACCCTGATCATGGTCGGCTGGTCCACCCTGATCGCCGTGGTGGCCGGGCTCCCGCTCGGCGTGCTCCTCGTCCTCACGGACCGGGGCGGCCTGCTGCAGAACGTCGTGGTCAACAAGGTCATCGGGCAGGTCGTGAACATCGGCCGATCGATGCCGTTCATCATCCTCATGGTCGCGCTGATGAGCTTCACCCGTTGGGTCACCGGGACGACCATCGGCAGCGAGGCCGCCATCGTCCCGCTCGCCATCGGCGGCATCCCCTTCTTCGCGAGGCTCGTCGAGACAGCCGTCCGCGAGGTCGACGGGGGGCTCGTCGAGGCCGTCCAGTCCATGGGCGGCAGCACCTGGACCATCGTCCGCAAGGTCCTGGTCCCCGAGGCGCTCCCGTCGCTGATCGCGAGCACCACGACCACGATCATCGCCCTCATCGGCTACTCCGCCATGGCCGGCACCGTCGGCGGCGGCGGACTCGGTGACCTCGCCGTCCGCGTCGGTTACCAGCGTTTCGAGACCGGAATGATGTGGATCACCGTCGCGATCCTCGCCGTCGTCATCTCCGTCATCCAGTTCGCCGGCGACTACGCGGCCCGCACCCTGCACCGCCGCGGCGGACGCGGGGGCGCGGCCCCCAGGCTCCGGCTGCTCAAGGCCGGGACGCCCGCGGCGGCCGACGTGAGCAAGGTCGCGTAACCCGCACCCCCAGACTCCCCGTATCCACACAAGACGGGGTCGCACCACCTCAGGAAAGGCACTTTTCGTGCGTAACACCGCCAAGATCACCACCGCTGTCCTCGCCGCCGGAGCCCTCACCCTCGGCCTGACCGCCTGCGGCTCGGACCAGGACTCCGCCTCCGACACCTCCGGCCCGCTGGTCGTCGCCGCGACGCCCGTCCCGCACGCCGAGATCCTCACCTACGTCAAGGACAACCTGGCGCAGAAGGAGGGCCTCGACCTGGAGGTCAGGGAGTTCACCGACTACGTCACGCCGAACACGGCGACGGAGGACGGCTCGGTGGGCGCGAACTACTTCCAGACCGAGCCCTACCTCGCGGACTTCAACAAGAAGAACGGCACCCACCTGAAGTCCGTCGTCTCGGTGCACCTGGAGCCCCTCGGCCTCTACTCGAAGAAGGCCGACAGCGCCGGCGACCTGAAGAACGGCGCGACCATCGCCCTCCCCAACGACACCGTCACCGAGGCCCGGGCCCTCCAGTTGCTCGCCTCGGAGGGGCTGATCACCCTCAAGGACGGCGCCGGCAACTCGGCCACCCCCGCCGACATCACCAAGAACCCGAAGGACCTCAAGTTCAAGGAACTGGAGGCGGCCCAGACCGCGCGTTCCCTGGGCGACGTCGACGCGTCGGTCATCAACGGCAACTACGCCCTGGAGGCCGACCTCAAGCCGGCGGAGGACGCCCTCGTCCTGGAGTCCGCCGAGGAGAACCCGAACGTCAACCTTCTCGTCGTCAAGGAGGGCCAGGAGGACGACCCGCGCGTGAAGAAGCTCGCCAAGCTCCTCACCTCGCCCGAGGTCGAGAAGTTCATCGAGGACAACTACGCCGGCTCCGTGCTCCCCACCTTCTGATCCGAGCCCCGCGTCCCCACCGGGTCCGCTCCGAAACGGGGCGGACCCCGTGGTGTGGTCGCATGCCCGCATGCTGCATGCTGGGCAGTTCGAGCAGGCCCTGACGGTCACACAGGTTACGGAGCGGCGCATGACGAGCACCTTCCCCAACATCTCCATCAGCACGGAGCGGTTGGTGCTGCGTCCCCTCGACGAGGACGACGTCCCGGCCCTCACCGCCATGATGAACGACGAGCAGGTCGCCGCCTGGACCCACGTCCCGCAGCCCTTCACCGAGCAGGGCGCACACACCTGGATCGGCGAGTACGCCCTCGCCCAGCGCACGGCCGGCCGCGGACTCGACCTCGCGGTCACCGAGTTCCTCACCCAGCGGCTGGTCGGCGTCATCCAGCTGACCAGAACCGACTGGCAGGTACGGGCCACCGAGCTGTCGTACATCGTCGCCCCCTGGGCCCGGGGCGAGGGGTATGCCTCCGAAGCGGCGCTGGCCACCGCGCAATGGCTCTTCGCCGACCAGAAGTTCGAACGCATCGAGCTGCGCACCGCCGCCGGCAACACCGCCTCCCAGCAGGTCGCCCAGCGCATCGGCTGCATCAGCGAGGGCGTCCTGCGCAACGCCTGCATAGCCCGCGTCCGTACCGACGACGGTGTCTGGACGGACGTACGCACCGACTTCATCGTGTGGAGCCTGCTGCCGGAGGACCTCGAGGGCGCGGCCGGGCCACTGCCCGACCACAACGGTTTCACCACCTTCACCGACTGGAACTGATCCACCGGGGCCCGACCGCGCCACCGCCCCGTCCCCGGGCCGCACCGGGTACCCTCACGGGGCGCGCCCGCGAACGGTTCCGCGACCACGACCCGCGAACACCCTGGAGACTGACGACGATGGCCGACCGGGTCACGGTGATCGGCTGGGACGGTTCGCCACTGACCGCCGCGGCGCGCTCCGCACTGGGCGCCGCGACACTGGTGGCCGGCGCCGCCCACCACCTGGCACTTCCCGAGGTGCCCCCCGCGGCCGAGCGCCTCCGTCTCGGCAGCGTCGCCCTCGCCGCCCGCCGGGTCGCCGCCCACCGTGGCACGGCGGTCGTGCTCGCCGACGGCGACCCCGGCTTCTTCGGCGTCGTACGCACCCTGCGCGCTCCCGAGTTCGGCCTGGAGGTCGAGGTCGTCCCGGCGGTCTCCTCCGTGGCCACCGCCTTCGCGCGCGCCGGTATGCCCTGGGACGACGCCCATGTGGTCGTCGCCCACCCCCGCACCCTGCGACGCGCGGTGAACGTGTGCCGGGCCCACACCAAGGTCGCGGTCCTCACCTCCCCGGGCGCCGGACCCGCCGAGCTCGGCCTGCTGATGGAGGGCGTCCACCGCACCTTCGTCATCTGCGAGGAGCTCGGCACCACACGGGAACGGGTCACCGTCGTCACCTCCGACAAGGCCGCCGACCACACCTGGCGCGACCCGAACGTCGTCATCGTCGTCGGCGGGAGCGTCGGTCCCGGCACCGCGACCGACGGTGCCGGCTGGATCGCCGGCCGCGACCCCGCCGCCGGGCCGCGCGGCTGGGCCCTGCCCGCCGAGGCGTACGGCGGCGGCCTCGGCGAGGGTGAGACAGACCTGCTCCGCACGGCCCAACTGGCCCGGCTCGGACCGCGCCTCGGCGACCTGGTGTGGGACATCGGCTGCGGCAGCGGTGCCTTCGCCACCGAGGCCGCCCGCGCGGGTGCCGCCGTCATCGCGGTCGACCGTGCCCCGGACGCCTGTGCCCGCGCCGAGGCCACCGCGCGTCACTTCGGCGCCCAGCTCCAGATCGTGCACGGCACCGCCCCGCACGTCCTGGAGGACCTCCCCGAACCCGACGTCGTCCGGGTCGGCGGCGGGGGAGCGGCCGTGGTCTCCGCGGTCGCCGACCGGCGGCCGCAGCGCATCGTCGCGCACGCCGCGACCCGTGACGCGGCGGAACTGGTCGGCAGGGACCTGACGGAGCACGGCTACCGGGTCGAGTGCGCTCTGCTGCAGTCCGTCGGACTGGACACCCGGGCCTGGAGGGAGACGGAGCGGAGCGTCGCGTTCCTGCTCAGCGGGGTACTGCGCGACCGCGCCCCGTGATCGGGTTGTCATACAGCGCGGGGTAGGCTGGCGGATTGTTGTACCGCGTTCGGACACCCGACACTTCGTCGGTCAATGTCCGTAAAAACCGTCCCGTTCCGGGCTGGGCGTGGTACGGCAGAACCGGAGGACGCGCAACGTGGCGCAGTCCACAGCGGGCCGTCGCGGATCAGGCTGTCGTGACGGGGGAACGACCGCGACAATGCCGTTCAATGGCTTTGTCGTCTTTTCCGGCGGGTCGTTCGTGCCGCTGGGCACGCACGCTCGTTCTTCACTGCGGGGCGGTCGGTGCGCCGTCCCGGGTGTAGCTGGTCGTAGAAGCACTTACCGATGGGCGAGGGGTTACGCATGACCGACACCGGCCAGATCCCGGGCGAGGGGCTGCCGGAGAACGCAGGCATGGTGGAGCAGCCGGGCGTCCCCGTACCCGGCGCGTACACCTACCTCTCCGAGACCACCGCCGAGGACGAGGACCTGTTGTTGCTGCCGGGAGCCCAGAGTGCCTGGGGCAACGAGGTCGCGCCGCCCGCGCCGGAGCCGGTCGTCGAGACCGTGCACCAGCCGGGCCCGCACGAGATGTCGGGCCGCGACAGCGGCTCGGTCGACCTCAGCGGCGTCCGCCTGCCCGAGCCGCCGCCGGCGCCGGAGCCCGCGTCCGCCCCGGTGCCGCCGCGCAGACCGTTGCACCTGGGTCCACCGATCCCCGACACCTCCGCGAGCCCGGTTCGCTCCCTCGCCGACCGCGGCCCGGCCGACGCGCCTGTCCGGACCGCCGGTCCGCCGGCCGCCGGTCCCGAGTACCTCGACGCCCCGCAGGCCGCCGCGATGCCGCCGCAGGGGGCGGCGCCCTGGGGCGCGCAGGCCGCTCCGCAGGCACCGGCGGCTCCTGTTACCGGGGCCGCGCATGCGGAAACGGTTGCTCCGGTACCGGAGCAGACGCCGGTGCCGGAACTCGTACAGGTGCCCGAGCCGGTGGGCGCGGCCCAGGCACTCGTGACCCGCGTGGCGACGGAGGCCGGGGCGGCGACGGGCGGGACGACCGGGGAGGCCGAGACTCAGACCGGGGACATCCCTGCTCTTGTCGAGGCGCGGACCGAGACCGTGGCCGAGACGGACACCGTGCCCGAGACGGAGACCGTGGCCGGCGACGCCGACGGTTCCGACACCGTGCCGGGCGACGAGGTGACGTACGGTCAGGAGGCGCCGATCGCCGATGGCCAGGGGCAGGAGCCCGTGGCCGTGGACGTGGCCGAGACCGGCGCGGACGAGGTGCCCGCACCGGATGTGTCGCCGGTACCGGAGGCGGTACCGGAGGCCGAGCAGGCCGCCGCACCGCCCGCTCCGGAGGTCGATGCCGAGCAGGCGGCCGAGCCCGGCCCGGTTCCCGCCCCCGCTGTGGAAGCCGTACCGGCTCCCGAGGTGGTCGCACCCGAGCCCGAGCCCGTGCGGCCGCTTCAGCGGTCCCGAGAGGTCGCAGAACAGCCTGTGCCGGAGGAGTCCCAGGTCGCCGAGGCACCAGAGGCACCCGCGCCCGAGCCCGTCCGGGCGGTCGAGCCGACCGAGGCTCCCGAGCCGCAGGTCGCCACGCTCGCCGAGGCCCCCGTGGTCCTGGACGCACAGGAACCCGGCGTACCCGCGGTCGTCCAGACCCCCGATGCGATCGCCCCCGAGCCGACAGCGGCCGAACCGTCATCCGGGGCGCCGGCTGCCACGCAGCAGCCCGCACCGGTACAGGAAAAGGCCGAGCAGGGTGGCCAGCCCGAGCAGGCCGTACAGACCGAGCAGGGTGGTCAGTCCGAGCAGACCGTACAGACCGAGCAGGGTGGTCAGTCCGAGCAGACCGTACAGACCGAGCAGGGTGGTCAGTCCGAGCAGGTCGTACAGACCGAGTCGGCCGACCAGCCCGAGCAGGTCGTACAGAGCGAGGAGGGTGGCCAGTCCGAGCAGGCCGTGCAGCCAGCGGCAACGCTCCCGCAGTCGGACGTGCGGCCCGCACCGCAGAGTGTCGCCGCACCGCGCTCGGACGAGCTGTCCGCCGCGCCGGGTGTCGCCGCACCGCAGCCGGACGTCCGGCCCACGGTCCAGGACCAGCCACCACTCCAGCCCGCCGCCGTACACCAGCCCGTCCCGGACGACCCGCAGCCCGCTCAGGGTCCCCAGTCCCTCATGGACACCGGAGTGCCGCAGGCGGCGGACATGCCCTACAGCGCGCCCGAGCCCTCTGAATCCGACGTGGCCGCCGCGGGTACGACCGACCCGGAAGCGGCTCACCCCGACCAGTCCGTGAGCCACAGCCCCGACCAGTCCGCGGGCCGGAATGCCGACCGGGCCGGAGGCCGGTTCGTGCCGGTCGACGGCGGTCAGGTGCCCACCGCCCCGCACCTCGCCCCGACGCCGCCCGAGGCTGTCGTCCTCCCCCAGGTACCCCAGGTACCCCAGGTGCCTCAGGCGGCAGCGCAGGCGCCGGGCCCCGTCGCCGCGGTCCCCGCCCCGCGCGAGGCCGACCCCGAACTCGTCCAGAACGCCGACGACCTCGACACCCACGCCGCCGACCAGGAAGACCCCGCGGCGCAGTCCGCCGAGGCGGAGAAGTTCGGCCGGGCACACCAGGAAGTCGGCGCGGAGCGGGGAGCCGGCGAAGCCCAGGCAGACACGCACGACGCGAGCACGGCCGCGGTGGCGGAAGTACGGCAGTCCACCGGCCCGGCGGCACCCGCCTACGACGACGCCGAACGCGAGGCCGTATTGAAGGTCATGCGGGAACGCCGTGACATCCGCAACGGCTTCCGCAGCGACCCCATCCCGCACGAGGTGCTGCTCCGCGTCCTGGAGGCCGCCCACACAGCGCCCTCCGTCGGCCACTCGCAGCCCTGGGACTTCGTCGTCATCCGCTCCGCCGACACCCGTCGCGCGATGCACGAACTGGCGACACGTCAGCGAGACGCGTACGCGAAGTCCCTCCCCAAGGGCCGGGCCAAGCAGTTCAAGGAACTGAAGATCGAGGCCATCCTCGACACCCCGGTCAACATCGTCGTGACCGCCGACCAGACCCGCGGCGGCCGGCACACCCTGGGCCGGCACACCCAGCCCCAGATGGCGCCGTACTCCTCCGCGCTCGCGGTCGAGAACCTCTGGCTCGCCGCCCGCGCCGAAGGCCTCGGCGTCGGCTGGGTCAGCTTCTTCGACGAGCGGGAGATGGTCCGTGCCCTGGGCCTGCCCGAACACCTGGACGTCGTCGCCTACCTGTGCGTCGGATACGTCGACGAGTTCCCGGACGAGCCCGAGCTGATGCAGGCCGGCTGGTCCAAGCGCCGCCCGCTGTCGTGGGTCGTGCACGAAGAGACATACGGCCGCCGCGCCCTGCCCGGAGAGGAACCCCACGACCTGCTTGCCGAGACCGTCGCACAGATCCGCCCGCTCGACGCCAAAGCACTCGGCGAAGCCTGGGAGCGGCAGAAGCGCATGACCAAGCCGGCCGGCGCGCTCGGCATGCTGGAGATCATCTCCGCCCAGCTGTCCGGCCTGTCCCGCCAGTGCCCGCCGCCGATCCCGGAGCCCGCGGCCGTCGCGGTCTTCGCCGGCGACCACGGGGTGCACGCCCAGGGCGTCACCCCCTGGCCGCAGGAGGTCACCGCACAGATGGTGGCCAACTTCCTGGGCGGGGGAGCGGTCTGCAACGCCTTCGCCACCCAGGTCGGCGCCGAGGTGTGCGTCGTGGACGTCGGAGTCGCCACCGACCTGCCCGCCACGCCCGGTCTACTGCCCCGCAAGGTCCGCGCGGGCACGTCCGACATGACCGCCGGCCCCGCGATGACCCGCGAGGAGGCCAAGCGGGCCATCGAGGTCGGCATCGAGACCGCCCGCGACCTGGTGGCGGCCGGCAACAAGGCGCTGCTCACCGGCGAGATGGGCATCGCGAACACCACCGCGTCCGCCGCGCTCATCTCCGTCTTCACCGGCGCGGACCCCGCCGAGGTCACTGGCCGGGGCACCGGTATCAACGACGAGACCCTGGTCCGCAAGACCGAGGTCGTGCGCCGGGCGCTCGAGGTGCACCAGCCCGACCCGGCCGATCCGATCGGCGTCCTCGCCGCGGTCGGCGGCTTCGAGCACGCGGCCATGGTCGGCCTGCTGCTCGGCGGTGCCTCCCTGCGCACGCCGGTGATCCTGGACGGCGTCAGCGCCGGCGCCGCCGCACTGGTGGCCCGCGCCATCGCCCCCGAGGTCCTCGCGGCCTGCATCGCCGGCCACCGCAGCGCCGAGCCCGGCCACGTCGCCGCGCTGGGCAAGCTGGGCCTGCGCCCCCTGGTCGACCTCGACCTCCGCCTCGGCGAGGGCACCGGCGCGCTGCTCGCTCTGCCGATGGTGCAGAGCACCGCGCGGGCGATGCACGAGGTGGCGACGTTCGACTCGGCGGGTGTCACCGAGAAGTAGCCCCGCGGCGGGGGAGGGACGGCACGGCGGAGGACCGTCGCCGCCGCCCCATCCCCCTCCACCCCGCCGTACGCCCGACCCACGGCACCGCGCACCGCGGACCTCGGACCACCGCAGGTCGTCCAGGGACCACCGCGCATCGGAGAGTCTCACGGACCACCGCGCATCGGTAAGTCCCACGGATACCCGCGCATCCACGCGTCTCATAGAATCCGCACGTCAGGGCCGCTCCAGAGTCGCAGCGCCCACCGCACCGCCAGGACGAGGAGCCCTCCCTCATGGCCGAACACCCCGCCTACCCCGTAGGCCTCCGCCTCACCGGCCGTCGCGTGGTCGTCCTCGGCGGAGGCCAGGTCGCCCAGCGCCGCCTGCCCGCCCTCATCGCGGCGGGCGCGGACGTCCACCTCGTCTCCCCGGAGGCGACCCCGTCGGTGGAGGCCATGGCGGACGCGGGCGAGATCACCTGGGAGCGGCGCGCCTACGCGGAGGGCGACCTCGCGGACGCCTGGTACGCGCTGATCGCGACCAGCGACAGTGAGGCCAACACCGCGGCCTCCGCCGAGGCCGAGCGGCACCGGGTGTGGTGCGTGCGCTCCGACGATGCCGACCGAGCCACGGCATGGACCCCGGCGACCGGCCACAGCGAGGGCGTCACCGTCGCGGTGCTCACCACGAACGCGCGTGGCCGCGACCCCCGCCACACCGCCGCCATCCGTGACGCGGTAGTGGAGGGCCTGCGTGACGGCACTCTCGTCGCCCCGCACCACCGCACCCGCACCGCGGGAGTCGCTCTGGTGGGCGGCGGCCCCGGCGACCCGGACCTGATCACCGTCCGCGGCCGCCGCCTGCTCGCCGAGGCCGACGTCGTCATCGCCGACCGGCTCGGCCCGCGCGACCTGCTCGCCGAGTTGCCGCCGCACGTCGAGGTCATCGACGCGGCGAAGATCCCGTACGGCCGTTTCATGGCCCAGGAGGCCATCAACAACGCGCTGATCGAGCACGCCAAGCAGGGCAAGGCGGTCGTACGGCTGAAGGGCGGCGATCCGTTCGTCTTCGGCCGCGGCATGGAGGAGGCACAGGCGCTGGCCGAGGCGGGCATCCCGTGCACCGTCGTCCCCGGCATCTCCAGTTCCGTCTCGGTCCCCGGCGCGGCCGGTATCCCGGTCACGCACCGGGGCGTCGCCCACGAGTTCACCGTGGTCAGCGGGCACGTCGCCCCCGACGACGAGCGCTCCCTGGTCGACTGGCCGTCCCTCGCCAAGCTCACCGGCACCCTCGTGATCCTGATGGGCGTCGACAAGATCGGCCGGATCGCCGAGACCCTGGTCGCGCACGGCAAGTCCCCCCAGACTCCGGTCGCCCTCGTCCAGGAGGGCACCACGGCAGCCCAGCGCCGGGTCGACGCGACCCTCGCCACGGTCGCCGAGACGGTCGTCGCGCAGGAGGTCAGGCCGCCCGCCGTCATCGTCGTCGGCGAGGTCGTCGGCGTCGGCCCGCACGGGGCGGTCTGACATGGGCGAACTCATCACGCTCGACGACCCCGACGACCCGCGTCTGCACGACTACACCGGCCTGACCGACGTCGAACTACGCCGTCGACGCGAACCCGCCGAGGGCCTGTTCATCGCCGAGGGCGAGAAGGTCGTCCGGCGGGCCGGCGAGGCCGGCTACGCGATGCGGTCGATGCTGCTCTCGGCCAAGTGGGTCGACACCATGCGCGACATCATCGACGAGGCCCCCGCCCCGGTGTACGTCGTCGACCCCGCGCTCGCCGAACGGGTCACCGGCTACCACGTGCACCGTGGCGCGCTCGCCTCCATGCAGCGCAAGCCGCTGCCCGCGGCGGACGACCTGCTGCACATCGCCCGCCGCGTCGTCGTCATGGAGTCGGTCAACGACCACACCAACATCGGTGCCATCTTCCGCTCCGCCGCCGCCCTCGGCATGGACGCGGTCCTGCTCTCGCCGGACTGTGCGGACCCCCTGTACCGGCGCAGCGTGAAGGTGTCGATGGGCGCGGTCTTCTCCGTGCCGTACGCCCGCCTCGACAGGTGGCCGGCCGGCCTGGAGACGGTCCGCGAGGCGGGCTTCACGCTCCTCGCCCTCACCCCCGACGAGCGGGCCAAGGCCCTCGACGAGGTCGCCCCGCACCGGATGGACCGGGTGGCCCTCATGCTGGGAGCCGAGGGCGACGGCCTGTCCCGGCGTGCCCTGGCGGTGTCCGACGAGTGGGTCCGCATCCCGATGTCCCACGGCGTCGACTCCCTGAACGTCGGCGCGGCGGCAGCGGTCGCCTTCTACGCCGTGGCGACGGGACGGCCTTCGGCGTAGTCCCCGCCGGCCGGCCTGCCCGGCCGCGGAGCGTGCGTTCGCGTCGTTCGTCCGACGGGTGGGCGGGCCCCTCTCCCCGACCCCCGGCCGGCTGCCATCCGGCCCAGACACCGCCCCCTTGGCCGACGCCTGCCTTCAGCCCGGGTGCCCCTTCAGCCCACGTGCTCACAGCCCGGACGCTCACAGCCCGAGCGCCTGCCGTCCGGGAACGTCGTTCCGTACGTCTGTCTGTTCCTGCTGCGTCCGGACGCCGTTCCGATCGTCGCCGAGCCCCTGCGACGGCCCCTGGCAACCCTGCGCCGCGGCGATTCCCAGCGCGACCAGCAGCGTCACGACCACGAAGACGAACAGGCGCTGCCGGAGCAGCCGCGGGTTGGCGGGCCGCCGCCATCCGGGCCCCGTTGTCCTCGGCGCAGTACGACCGGCCCCGCTGCGCGGGGCGGGCCGGCCGCCGCTGTCTTTGCGGGAGGTGTTCCGGCCGGTGTTGTCGCGGGAGGCGGGCGTGGGCCGCGACCCGGACCGTGCCCCCGATCCGCCGCCACGCGAGGCGTTCCTGCCCCGGGCGGCGGATCCGTTGCGCGACGGGGTGCCACCGCGTGGCGGGGTGCCACCGCGTGGCGGGGTGCCACCGCGCGTCGGGTCGGCACTGCGTGACGGATCGCCGCCGCGCGCGGGTGCGGGGCCCCGGGTCCCCGACGTGCTCCGTGGCGCGGGCGTGCCCTGAGCGCCCGGCCGGCCCTGCGGACGCCGCTGCGTACGCTCCGGGTAGGTGTCGGCGAGTCGCCCCGTGGGCATGTCCGCCTCCCCGCCGCGCGGCGGGGGCGGCCGTACGTCGGCCAGGCCCTGGGCCTCCCGGGTGGCGATCTCCTTCAGCCGCAGCGACAGCTGCAGCGTGCTGGGCCGCTCCTCGGGGTCCTTGGCCAGGCACGCCCGCACCAGCGGTGCGACGGCGTCGGGGACACCGTGCAGCTGGGCCTCCTCGTGCACCACGCGGTAGAGCATGACCTCGGAACTGCCGTGCCCGAAGGGCGAGTCGCCCATCGACGCGTACGCCAGTGTGGCGCCGAGCGAGAACACGTCCGTCGCCGGTGTGACCGCCGCCCCGCGTACCTGCTCCGGCGCGAGGAACCCGGGGGAGCCGACCGCGGTGCCGACGTGCGTGAGCGTGGAGGCCCCCGTCGCCCAGGCGATGCCGAAGTCGATGATCCGCGGCCCCTTCGGGGACAGCAGGATGTTGGACGGCTTCAGGTCCCGGTGCACCACCCCTGCCTCGTGCACCGCGACGAGTCCCTCGGACAGGGCGGCGCCCACGGCGGCGATGTCCGCCGCGCCGAGCGGGCCCCCGTCGGCGACCTTGTCATGCAGGGAGGGGCCGGGCACGTACTGCGTGGCGAACCAGGGCCGGTCCGCCTCCAGGTCCGCGGCGACCAGCCGCGCGGTGCAGCCGCCCCGGATGCGCCGGGCCGCGGAGACCTCGCGGGCGAACCGTGAGCGGAACTCCTGGTCCTCGGCCAGATCCGGCCGGATGACCTTCAGCGCGACCCGTTGCCCCTTCTTGTCGGAGCCCAGGTAGACCACGCCCATTCCACCCGCGCCGAGCCGCCTGTGAAGCCTGAACGAGCCGACGACGCGCGGGTCCTCGCGCCTCAGGCGCATCATCGCCATGTTCATCCCCGCTGCCCGGTCCCTGTGACGAGCCACAGCTTACGTTTCCACGGCCGCCCGCGCGCAGAGGCCGCGCCCTCTCGGAGCGACGGATTGTCAGTGCGGGAGGGGAGAGCTGAGTGGTGGTCAGGGGGCGCGAGGGTGGGCCTGGCTCGATTCACCGGTGAACCCAACCGCCCGCCGAGGAGCGGGCATTGGACCGGGGGAGGGTGCTCGGGTGGGGACGGTGGGGGACGCCGCGCGGACGCCCCGCCCGTGTGGCGTGATGCTGGACGGTGCGCCGCGCCGGGCGAGGACAGGGATGTGGGGGAAACCGGCGGACGTGAGCGATGTCACCGGACAGCGCGGAGATTCCGGGGCGCGGCGGATGCCCCCTCAGGGAAGACCCCGAGACCCGGGACCCGGTCTCCACCCAGGGGAGTACACCGCAGGTCATGGCTCATCCTCCGGGAGGCCCGGCATTCGGTACGAGGGCATGACGTCCGGCGATCGCCGGACGCATAGATTTGAGGTCAAGCGGCGGGTGCAGCAACTCGTCCCCCGAGGTCAGACGCCCGCCGCTGCCAAGGACAACGGAATCGGTCAGGAGAGGGACCATGGCCCAGACGGTACCGCGGACGCCGGTCCGCACACGGGAAAGCCGCCGTCAGGGACGTCGCCACCCCTTGGTGGCGACGCTCATGGCCCTGCCCCTGGCGGCCCTGCTCCTCCTCGTCTTCGACGGGTGGGAGACAGTGGCCACACAGGCGTCGTCCGTGGGTGTGATGCTGGGGCGCTGAGCGGCGTCCCCAGGCCCGGAAGAGCGGTCCGGGCGGGGACATCCATCCATGAAACCCCGTGGGGACGGGGGTGCGGCGGACGGCAAAATGCCGGCGCAGCTGGGGAGCTGCGCCGGCATTGCTTTTGCCCCGGCCGACGGGGCGGAGCGTGAGGAGTGCTTGCGTACCCTCACTTTGTGACCACGGATGCCCTCCTCCCCGCCCTGACCGCCCGTGTCAGGGCGACGGCCCACACTCATATCCCGGCCTGCCCCTGCGGCGCGACCACCCCCGCCGAGACCACCGTCTGCGACGCCACTCTCGCCGACCGCGCCGACGCCACCGTCGTCCGGCACGCCGGCACTGTCGCCAAGGCCCACGCGGCGGACGCCGACCCCGCCGAGCTGGCCCTCCGTGTCGCCGTCGCCGCCCGGCTCCCCGGCATCCTCCTGCCCCCGCTCGGCCCGACGCCCGTCACCCTGCACGGGCGGCCCGTCACCTACTGGCCGTACGGCACCCCCGTGGACCCGCAGGACCCGGACGCGGCGCCCTGGGAGGCCGCGGCCACCCTTCTCGCCCGCCTCCACCGAACGACGGCCCCCGTCGCCGTACCCCCCATGCGCGGCCCCGCGAAGGCGGCCCAAGCCGTCGCACGCCTCCGGGCCGTCGCCCCGCACCACCCCGCGACCGCCCCCGTGCTGCACGCCTGGGCCGCCCTCCCCGCGTGGGCCCGCGACGAGGCGGCCATGCCGGACACGGCCACCCTCTGCCACGGTGACCTCCACCTCGGCCAGCTCATACGCCACCCAGCGGCCGAAGGCCCCTGGCTGCTGATAGACGTCGACGACCTCGGCACCGGCGTCCCGGCCTGGGACCTGGCCCGCCCGGCGGCCTGGTACGCCTGCGGACTGATGGCGCCCGACGAGTGGCATCGCTTCCTGACCGCCTACCGCGCGGCCGGCGGCCCCGCCGTCCCGTCGCACGACGACCCCTGGCCGGCCCTGGACGTCCCGGCCCGCGCCCTCACCGCGCAGACCGCCGCCCGAGCCGTCACCAAGGCGGTCGCGGAGGACCGGCCCCTGGACGAGGTGGACCGGTCACTGGTCGACGCCTGCACGCGGATGGCATCTGTCCGTCCCTCAGCCCCACGCGGTTGAGCCGAAGTTTCGCGAAGTAGGGTGCAACCGACCCGCAGCCGGACAGAGTCTGTCCTGGCGATACGCGAAGCAGGACCGACCGGCGAGGAGTTGAGCCGAGCATGCAGTGCCCCAAGTGCCACGCACCGATGCACACCTACAACCGCAACGGCGTTCAGATCGAGCAGTGCGGCGGCTGACGCGGGATCTTTCTCGACTACGGCGAGCTGGAGTCGCTGACCCGGCTGGAGGCCCAGTGGTCCCAGCCCGCTCCGCCGCCCCCGCCGACCGCCCCGCAGGCCTACCCGGCAGCGCCGGCTCCCGCCTGGGGAGCCCCGCACGCCGGCCACGGCCACCACGGCCACCACGGCCACCACCGTCAGAAGGGCTTCGGCCGCATGCTCTTCTCCAGCTGACCAGCTGACCAGCTCAGCGCGGACACGACACGACGAAGCCCCCGGCCGTACGAGACGGCCGGGGGCTTCGGTCAGTGTGGACGATACTGGGATTGAACCAGTGACCTCTTCCGTGTCAGGGAAGCGCTCTCCCGCTGAGCTAATCGTCCTTGGAGGTGGAGACGGGATTTGAACCCGTGTAGACGGCTTTGCAGGCCGTTGCCTCGCCTCTCGGCCACTCCACCAGGAGTTCGGGGGCCCGGGAAGGTCCCCTGTTCCTGCGAGCGGACGACGAGGTTCGAACTCGCGACCTCAACCTTGGCAAGGTTGCGCTCTACCAGCTGAGCTACGTCCGCGTTGCCTCCGACCGGCGTTCACCGATCGGTGCGAGCACCAGCCTACCTGATCGACATCAGTGATCGGTACGGCGATGCAGAGCGGGTGACAGGAATTGCACACTGCGCCTTCCCCCTGGAAGGGGGATGTTCTACTACTGAACTACACCCGCATGTTCCGTGAGCCGGGCCTCTCAGCCTTGCCCCTCGGCGTGCTCCAGACTTTAGCTGATCACCCGGGGTGCTGCGCAAGTCGGTTGCCGCGAGAGGTGGCTGAGCGGCAGTCGGCAGCCGCCGCTCAGTCGTTCGTGTCAGCCCTGGGTGTCAGCCGGGCGGGGCGACCGTGAGTGCCGGCCGGTCGGATCGACCGTGGGTGACAGTCGTGGGTCCCGGCCGGGAGGAGCAGCCCGGAAGGGCAGTCGGAAGAAGGAGTCGTAGGTGCCGACGGCCGGGAGGGGCGGCCGGCGTGCGGCTCACCGCGCCTCGGCGAACGCCTCGTACACCCTCTTCGGGATCCGGCCCCGTGCGGGCACGTCCATCTTGTTCGCCTGCGCCCAGGCCCGGACCGCCGCCGGGTCGGGGGCGACCTCCGTCTGCCGGTAGGTCCTGCCGGAGCGCGACCGCTTGCGGCCGGCCGAGACGTACGGCTCGAGCGCCTCGCGCAGTTCCCGGGCATTGGTTTCGTTCAGGTCGATCTCGTACATCCGGCCGTCGACACCGAAGGCGATCGTCTCCGCCGCTTCCGAGCCGTCGATGTCGTCAAAGAGAGTGACTACGACATGCTGCGCCACGAATATCGGTCCCTTCGTGCGGCATCTCCGCGATGACGTGCCAAGTCGTGCCAAGACGCCGCGATGATGCCGACTGTTCGCCTGTATTTGGGCAAAGTATCGGCTAATGACATTTCATTTGTACAGTGCTCGGCATTGCAATGGGAAGCCCGACTAAATCTCTCCGCGTGTCCACCGCGCAATAGGCGGCCGGGTTCGATCCGGGATCTTTCCCAAAGCTTTTCGTGACCGCCTCCCGTCGATGCCCGATCGTGATGGTGGTCACGTAGTTTCCTCCAAGGCTACGCGCGTAGAATTTTTGTACGGGTAGTCTGAAGGGACCTGCTCAGCACCACACACCGGGAGTGCCAGTGGCACGCGTCGTAGTCGACGTCATGCTCAAGCCGGAGATCCTCGACCCCCAGGGCCAGGCGGTGCAGCGCGCACTGCCGCGGCTGGGTTTCGAGGGGATCTCGGACGTACGTCAGGGAAAGCGATTCGAACTGGAAGTGGACGGGCCGGTCGACGACGCCGCCCTCGCCCGCATCCATGATCTTGCGGAATCCTTCCTCGCCAACACCGTGATCGAGGACTTCACCGTCAAGGTCGAGTCCGATGACGTAGTCGCGGGGGCCGTGAAGTGACGGCTCGTATTGGCGTCGTCACTTTCCCCGGCAGTCTCGACGACCGGGACACGCAGCGCGCGATCCGCGTCGCCGGCGCCGAACCCGTCGCCCTCTGGCACAAGGACAAGGACCTGCGGCAGGTCGACGCCGTGGTGCTCTGCGGTGGTTTCTCCTACGGCGACTATCTGCGCGCCGGCGCCATCGCGCGCTTCTCGCCGGTGATGGACACCCTCATCGACCAGGCGAAGGCCGGCCTTCCGGTGCTCGGCATCTGCAACGGCTTCCAGATCCTCACGGAGGCCCACCTGCTGCCCGGCGGGATGCTCGGCAACGACCACCTGCACTTCATCTGCCGCGACCAGAAGCTGCGGGTGGAGAACGCGGACACCGCCTGGACCAGCGACTACACCGCCGGCCAGGAGATCCGCATCCCGCTGAAGAACATGGACGGCCGCTACGTCGCCGACCGGCGGACGCTGGACGAGCTGGAGGCCGAGGGACGGGTGGCCTTCCGCTACGTCGTCGACGGCGACGCCGCCGACGGATGCGGCAACCCGAACGGCTCGCTCAACGACATCGCCGGCATCACCAACGCCGCCGGGAACGTCGTCGGCCTCATGCCGCACCCCGAGCACGCCGTCGAGCCGCTGATCGGTACGGGCCGCACCGACGGCCTCCCGTTCTTCACGTCGATTCTCAAGAAGCTGGTCAACGCATGAGCCGGACGCCTCTGGACACGGTCGAGCACGCGACCGCGACCCCCGACGTCGAGCTGCCCTGGGCCGAGCTGGGCCTGAAGAAGGACGAGTACGAGCGGGTGGTGGAGATCCTCGGCCGCCGCCCGACCGGCGCGGAACTCGCCATGTACTCCGTCATGTGGTCCGAGCACTGCTCGTACAAGAGCAGCAAGGTCCACCTGCGCCAGTTCGGCGAGAAGGCCCCCGAGTCCGACGCGATGCTCGTCGGCATCGGCGAGAACGCCGGTGTCGTCGACGTCGGCCAGGGCTACGCGGTCACCTTCAAGGTCGAGTCGCACAACCACCCGTCGTATGTGGAGCCCTACCAGGGCGCGGCCACGGGCGTCGGCGGCATCGTCCGCGACATCATCGCGATGGGCGCCCGCCCGGTCGCCGTCGTGGACCCCCTGCGCTTCGGCGCCGCCGACCACCCCGACACCAAGCGCGTACTGCCCGGCGTCGTCGCCGGCATCGGCGGCTACGGCAACTGCCTGGGTCTGCCCAACATCGGCGGCGAGGTCGTCTTCGACGCCTGCTACCAGGGCAACCCGCTGGTCAACGCCGGTGCCATCGGCGTCATGCGGCACGAGGACATCCACCTCGCCAAGGCCTCCGGCGCGGGCAACAAGGTCATCCTCTACGGTGCCCGCACGGGTGGTGACGGCATCGGCGGCGCCTCGATCCTGGCCTCCGAGACCTTCGACGACGCGAAGCCGTCGAAGCGCCCCGCCGTCCAGGTCGGTGACCCCTTCCAGGAGAAGCTCCTCATCGAGTGCACCCTGGAGGCGTTCGCCGAGAAGCTGGTCGTCGGCATCCAGGACCTCGGTGCGGCGGGCCTGTCCTGCGCCACGTCCGAGCTGGCGTCCAACGGCTCCGGCGGCATGCGCGTCACCCTGGACGACGTCCCCCTGCGCGACTCGACCCTCTCGCCCGAGGAAATCCTCATGAGCGAGTCGCAGGAGCGCATGTGCGCGGTCGTGGAGCCGGAGAAGGTCGACCGGTTCCTCGAGATCTGCGACAAGTGGGACGTCATCGCCACCGTCATCGGTGAGGTGACCGATGGCGACCGCCTGGAGATCTTCTGGCACGGCGGCAAGATCGTCGACGTCGACCCGCGCACGGTCGCCCACGACGGCCCGGTCTACGAGCGCCCCTACGCCCGCCCCGAGTGGCAGGACGCCCTCCAGGCCGACGACGCGAACAAGCTGGCCCGTCCCACGACGGGCGAGCAGCTGAAGGACCAGGTCCTGAAGCTGGTCGGGTCCCCGAACCAGGCGTCCAAGCAGTGGATCACCCAGCAGTACGACCACTTCGTGCAGGGCAACACGGTCCTCGCCCAGCCCGAGGACTCGGGCATGATTCGCGTGGACGAGGAGTCCGGCCTCGGCGTCGCCATCGCGACCGACGGCAACGGCCGGTACGCCAAGCTCGACCCGTACACGGGCGCGCAGCTGGCCCTGGCGGAGGCCTACCGCAACGTCGCGACGACCGGCGCGAAGCCCCTCGCGGTCTCCGACTGCCTGAACTTCGGCTCGCCGGAGGACCCGGCGGTCATGTGGCAGTTCGCGGAGGCCGTGCGCGGCCTGGCCGACGGCTGTCAGCAGCTCGGCACCCCGGTGACCGGCGGCAACGTCTCGCTGTACAACCAGACGGGCGAGGCGGCCATCCACCCCACCCCCGTGGTGGCCGTGCTGGGCGTCATCGACGACGTGGCCCGCCGCACGCCGGTCGCCTTCCAGGAGGAGGGCCAGCTGCTCTACCTCCTCGGCGACACCCGTGAGGAGTTCGGCGGCTCGGCCTGGTCCCAGGTGATCCACGACCACCTCGGCGGCCTGCCCCCGAAGGTCGACCTGGAGCGTGAGCGCCTCCTCGGCGAGATCCTGATCTCCGCCTCGCGCGACGGCATGATCGACTCCGCGCACGACCTGTCCGACGGCGGTCTGGTCCAGGCGGTCGTCGAGTCGGCGCTGCTCGGTGGGAAGGGTGCGCGTCTGGTCGTACCGGACGGGCTCGACGCCTTCACCTTCCTGTTCTCGGAGTCGGCGGGCCGCGCGGTCGTCGCCGTCCCGCGCTCGGAGGAGCTCCGCTTCAACGACATGTGCGGCGCGCGGGGCCTGCCGGCCACCCGCGTCGGTGTCGTGGACGGGGACGCGGTGGAGGTCCAGGGCGAGTTCTCGCTGCCGCTGGCCGAACTGCGCACGGCACACGAGGAGACGATCCCGGCGCTGCTCGCGTAGTGGTCGCGGGAGTTGCCACGAGCCGAGGTCCCGTCCGGTCGCTTCCGGGCGGGACCTCGTCGTTCTCGTCGCTTCAGCGGACGTGGTTCTTGGCCGGACACACGTACGGGTGACTGTCCTTGTGCGTCGCACTCTTGCGCGAGATTACGTGGTTACGAAGTCGGAGGCCAAGCGGTCTTAGGAAGACAATTCACGTAAG
>NZ_BAABCQ010000141.1:0-20560 GCF_039539045.1 Streptomyces marokkonensis | reverse complement strand
AAGGGCGACCAGTCCTTCAACGACGCCGCGTACGCGGGCCTGGAGCAGGCGAAGAGCGAGTTCAAGTACGAGACGGCCGACGTCGAGCCCACCGACGGCGAGACCGACGCCGACAAGGAGCAGCGCCTGGCCTCCCTGGCCAAGCAGGGCCACAACCCGGTCATCGGCGTCGGCTACGCGTACGCCGCCGCGCTGAAGAGCGCCGCCGAGAAGTACCCGGACACCACCTTCGGCATCGTGGACGACGCCACGATCGAGGCGAAGAACGTGGCCGACCTCGTCTTCAACGAGGAGCAGGCGTCCTACCTCGCCGGTGTCGCCGCCGCCAAGAGCACCAAGACCAACACGGTCGGCTTCGTGGGCGGCGTGGACATCCCGCTGATCCACAAGTTCCAGGCCGGCTACGAGCAGGGCGTCAAGGACACCGACCCCAAGGTCAAGGTGATCTCGCAGTACCTGACGCAGACCGCGGAGGACGGCGGCTTCTCCAGCCCCGACAAGGGCAAGACCGCCGCCGAGGGCCAGATCGAGAAGAAGGCCGACGTCGTCTTCGCGGCGGCCGGTCTCTCCGGTCAGGGCGTGATCGAGGCCGCCGCCGCCAACAAGGTCTGGGCGATCGGCGTCGACTCCGACCAGTACAAGCAGGACGCCCTCGCGAAGTACAAGGACTACATCCTGACTTCGGCCACGAAGGACGTCGCCAAGGCGGTGTACAACCTCGCGAAGTCGGTCGAGGAGGGCAAGCCCGAGACCGGTATCGTTCGGGGCGATCTGAAGTCCGGCGAGGTCGGTCTCTCGGACTCCAACCCGAAGTTCGCGGACGACGCCGAGCTCCAGGCAGCGATCAAGGCGGCCAAGGAGAAGATCGTCAGCGGCGAGATCAAGGTCAAGAGCAGCTGAGCAGCCTCACCGGTAGCACCAGCCGCAGCATGAGCACCAGCAGTACCAGCAGTACCAGCAGCACCAGCAGCACCAGCAGCACCAGCAACAACTCGAACCGCGTGTAACCGCGCCGGTTGCACCCGCCCGGCGGGGTACGGGGAGGAAGCCTCCGAGCGCCCCTCCCCGTACCCCGTCGTGTGTCGACGTGCCGCCGCCGCTTTCAGATGCCGTAGGGGCGCTACGCGCGTAGACGGCCCCCGTCCCCAGGAGAGTGCGCCATCAACGCGTCCAGCAGCCCTCCGGCCGGAGCGGCGGTCAACGAATCGGTGACCGCCGTCGAACTCGCCGGTATCACCAAGCGTTTCCCCGGTGTCGTGGCCAACCACGACATCCACCTGACCGTCCACAAGGGCACCGTCCACGCCCTCGTCGGTGAGAACGGCGCCGGCAAGTCGACCCTGATGAAGATCCTCTACGGCATGCAGAAGCCGGACGAGGGCACCATCGCGATCGACGGCGAGCAGGTCGCCTTCTCGTCGCCCGCCGACGCCATCGTCCGCGGCATCGGCATGGTCCACCAGCACTTCATGCTCGCCGACAACCTCACGGTCCTCGAGAACGTGGTCCTCGGCAGCGAGAAGCTGTACGGCATCGGAGCCCGGGCCCGCCGGAAGATCAACGAGATCTCCGAGCGGTACGGCCTCGGCGTGCGCCCCGACGTCCTCGTCGAGGAACTCGGCGTCGCCGCCCGCCAGCGCGTGGAGATCCTCAAGGTCCTCTACCGCGGCGCCCGCACGCTGATCCTCGACGAGCCGACCGCCGTCCTGGTGCCGCAGGAGGTCGACGCGCTCTTCGACAACCTGCGCGGGCTCAAGGCCGAGGGCCTCTCCGTCATCTTCATCTCGCACAAGCTGGGCGAGGTCCTCTCCGTCGCCGACGAGATCACCGTCATCCGGCGCGGTACGACGGTCGGTACCGCCGTGCCCGCCGAGACGACGCCGCGTCAGCTCGCCGAGCTGATGGTCGGCAGCGAGCTGCCCACCCCGCAGACCGCCGAGTCCACGGTCACCGACCGCCCGGTCCTCACCGTCGACACGCTGCGCCTGGCGGCTCCGGGCGGCAAGGCACTGCTCGACGACATCTCCTTCACCATCCACGCCGGTGAGGTACTGGGCATCGCCGGTGTCGAGGGCAACGGACAGACCGAGCTGGTCGACGCGCTCATCGGCCTGCGGCACGCCGACTCCGGCACCATCCGCTTCCTCGACGCGGACATCACCGCGCTGCCCACCCGCAAGCGCCGCGAGCAGGGCATCGGCTACATCCCCGAGGACCGCCACCGCCACGGCCTGCTCCTGGAGGCCCCCCTCTGGGAGAACCGCATCCTCGGCCACGTCACCGAGAAGCCCAACAGCAAGGGCGTCTGGCTGGACCTCAAGGGTGCCCAGGACGACGCCCGCCGCATCGTCGAGACCTACGACGTCCGCACCCCCGGCATCGACGTCACCGCCGCCTCGCTCTCCGGCGGCAACCAGCAGAAGCTGATCGTCGGCCGCGAGATGAGCCACAAGCCGCGCTTCCTCATCGCCGCCCACCCCACCCGCGGTGTGGACGTCGGCGCGCAGGCCGCCATCTGGGACCACATCCGCGAGGCGCGCCGCGAGGGCCTCGCCGTCCTGCTGATCTCCGC
This sequence comes from Streptomyces marokkonensis, assembly GCF_039539045.1. Taxonomy (NCBI): domain Bacteria; kingdom Bacillati; phylum Actinomycetota; class Actinomycetes; order Kitasatosporales; family Streptomycetaceae; genus Streptomyces; species Streptomyces marokkonensis. Next base: position 17,988 of record NZ_BAABCQ010000141.1, on the reverse strand, counting down.
CGACCTGGACGAGCTGATCGGCCTGTCCGACACCCTCCGGGTGATCTACGACGGAAGGCTGGTCGCGGACGCCGACCCCGGCACCATCACCCCCGAGGAGCTGGGCTCGGCGATGACCGGCGCCGCGACCGGCCACCTGGAACACGGCGAGACCGACGACGAAACCGCCGTCACCGCCGCGACCGCCGTGACCGCCGACGAAACCGCCGTCACCGCCGCGACCGCCGTGACCGACGACGAAACCGCCGTCACCGCCGCGACCGACGAGAGCGCAGAGAGCGCCGAGACCGACAAGACCCCCGAGATCCGAAAGTCTCCCGGGTCTCCCGAGGCTCCGGAGTCTCCCGAGGCTCCGGAAGACGAGGCCCGCTGATGAAGAAGTTCGACAAGGAGCGCGTGCTCCTCGCGGTGGCCGGCCCGGTCATCGCGCTCGCCGTGGCCTTCGCGCTCAGCGCGATCGTCCTGATCGCCTCGGGCAAGAACCCGGTCGAGCCGTTCACCATCATGTTCGAGCAGGCCGGCTTCTCGGACGTCCAGGTCCGGATCGTCAACCAGGCGTCGATGTACTACATCGCGGCCCTCGCGGTCGCCATCGGCTTCCGGATGAACCTGTTCAACATCGGCGTCGACGGCCAGTACCAGCTCGCCGCCATGACGGCCGCGATCGTCGGCGCCCACGCCGACCTCCCGGCCGCCCTCCAGATCCCGCTCCTGCTCCTGACCGCCGTCCTCACCGGCGCCTTCTGGTCCGGCATCGCCGGCGTACTCAAGATCACCCGCGGCGTCAGCGAAGTCGTCGCGACGATCATGCTCAACTCCATCGCCACCGCCGTCATCGGCTACCTGTGGCTGCCCGACGTCTTCGGCGTCAAGATCGGCAACAACAACACCACCGGCGAGATGCACGAGTCCGGCTGGATCCCCGGCATCGACATGGGGGCCGCCGGCGAGATCTACGGCCTGGTCGTCCTCGCCGTCCTCCTCGGCATCGGTTACTGGCTCGTCCTCAACCGCACCCGCTTCGGCTTCGACCTGCGCGCCTCCGGCGCCTCCGAGTCCGCCGCCTCGGCCAGTGGCGTCAACCCCAAGCGCATGGTGCTCACCGCGATGCTGCTCTCCGGCGGTCTCGCCGGCCTCGCGGGCCTGCCCATCCTGCTCGGCGACAGCCACACCTACAACCTCAACTTCCCCACCGGCATCGGCTTCCTCGGTATCGGCATCGCCCTGCTCGGCCGCAACAGCCCGGTCGGCATCGCCTTCGCCGCCCTGCTGTGGGCCTGGCTCGACAAGGCCTCGCCCGAGCTGGACTTCCACGGCTACGACAAGGAGATCGCGGTCATCATGCAGGGCCTGATCGTCCTCTCCGTCGTCGTCTCCTACGAGGCCGTCCGCGAGTGGGGCCTGCGACGCCAGCAGCGCCGCGTCGGCGCGGAGCTGGCCGCCGGTCACGTCCTCGGTGCCACCGACAACACCAAGAAGGAGGTGGCTGGCCGATGACCGCCCCGACCTCTGCGACCGACGTCAACCAGCCCTCGCTGCAGCCCGCGGCGCAGACCGGCCGCCGGATCTCGCTGCCCGTCCTGCTGCTGATCATCGCCGGTGCCCTGGCACTGACCTCCATCGTCCGCATCGTCACCGGCGCCAACGGCATCACCAACGTCAGCCAGATGTCCACCGCGCTCCAGCTCGCCGTGCCGATCGGCCTCGCCGGTCTCGGCGGCCTGTGGGCCGAACGCGCGGGCGTCGTCAACATCGGCCTCGAGGGCATGCTGATCCTCGGCACCTGGTTCGGTGCCTGGGCCGGCTTCCAGTGGGGCCCGTGGACCGGCGTCCTGATGGGCATCGTCGGCGGCGCGCTCGGCGGCCTGCTGCACGCCATCGTCACGATCACCTTCAACGTCAACCACATCGTCTCGGGTGTGGCCATCAACATCCTCGCGCTCGGCGCCACCCGCTACCTCGCGCCGCTCGCCTTCGAGGGCCACCAGGGCGGCTCCGCGAAGCAGTCCCCGCCGGTCGACTCACTGGGTCACTTCACGGTGCCAGGACTCTCCGACGCGCTGGAGAGCCTCAACGACCGGCACTGGTTCTTCGTCTCGGACATCGCCGGCCTGCTCGGCGGCCTGGTCACCGACGTCTCCTGGCTCACCCTGATCGCCGTCGCCCTGATCCCCGCCAGCTGGTACATCCTGTGGCGCACCCCGTTCGGCCTCCGCCTGCGCTCCTGCGGCGAGAACCCGATCGCGGCCGAGTCGCTCGGCGTCAACGTCTACAAGTACAAGTACCTCGCCGTGATCATCTCCGGCGGACTGGCCGGCCTCGGCGGCGTCTTCCTCTCCATCGTCGCCAACCCCTTCTACCTGGAGGGCCAGACCAGCGGCCGCGGCTACATCGGCCTCGCCGCGATGATCTTCGGCAACTGGATGCCGGGCGGCCTCGCCATCGGCGCCGGCCTCTTCGGCTACACCGACAGCCTCAACCTGCGCGGCGGCTCCGCCAACGTGCACGCCCTGCTGCTGCTCGGCGCCCTGCTGCTGATCGCCGGCGCCATCTGGCTCGCCATCCGCAAGAAGTACGTCAAGGCCGCGATCACCGTGGTGATCGGCGCCCTCGTCTTCGCCTGGTACGCCACCACCGACGACGTCCCCAACCAGGTCGTCTCCGCCACGCCGTACGTCATCACCCTCGTCGTCCTGGCGCTCTCCGCACAGCGTCTGCGGATGCCGAAGGCGAACGGCATGCAGTACCGGAAGGGGCAGGGCAAATGACCGACGTCGACTGGGGCGCGCTGCGCACGGCGGCCCGCGAGGCGATGGCCCGGGCCTACGCCCCGTACTCCGGTTACGCCGTCGGCGCGGCCGCCCTGGTCGACGACGGCCGCACCGTCACCGGCTGCAACGTCGAGAACGCCAGCTACGGCGTCGGCCTGTGCGCCGAGTGCGGGCTCGTCTCCGGGCTCCAGCTCACCGGCGGCGGCCGGCTGACGCACTTCACCTGCGTCGACGGCCACGGCGAGACCCTCGTCCCGTGCGGCCGTTGCCGACAGCTGCTGTACGAGTTCGGGGGCCCCGAGATGCTGCTGGAGACCCCCGCGGGGATCGTCCCCCTGTCGGAGATGCTCCCGCAGGCCTTCGGCCCCGACCACCTCACCAAGTAGCTCCCGCAACCCCGCACTCCCCGTTAGGAAGAGCCAGCCATGGCCATGGACGTCATCTCCGTCATCCGCACCAAGCGGGACCGCGGCGAACTCAGCGCCGAGCAGATCGACTGGGTCATCGACGCGTACACGCGCGGCGCGGTGGCCGACGAGCAGATGTCGTCGCTCGCGATGGCGATCCTGCTCAACGGCATGAACCGCGGCGAGATCGCTCGCTGGACCGCCGCGATGATCGCCTCCGGCGAGCGCATGGAGTTCTCGTCCCTGTCCCGCCCGACCGCCGACAAGCACTCCACGGGCGGCGTCGGCGACAAGATCACCCTGCCGCTCGCCCCGCTGGTCGCGGCCTGCGGCGCGGCCGTCCCGCAGCTCTCCGGCCGCGGTCTCGGCCACACCGGCGGCACCCTGGACAAGCTGGAGTCGATCCCCGGCTGGCGCGCGCTCCTGTCCAACGAGGAGATGCTGAACGTCCTGGACACCACCGGCGCGGTGATCTGCGCGGCCGGCGACGGCCTCGCCCCCGCCGACAAGAAGCTGTACGCCCTGCGCGACGTCACCGGCACGGTGGAGGCGATCCCGCTCATCGCCTCCTCCATCATGTCCAAGAAGATCGCGGAGGGCACCGGCTCCCTGGTCCTGGACGTGAAGGTGGGCAGCGGCGCCTTCATGAAGACCATCGAGGACGCGCGGGAGCTGGCATCGACGATGGTCGGCCTCGGCACCGACCACGGCGTGAAGACGGTCGCGCTCCTCACGGACATGGCGACGCCCCTCGGCCTCACGGCGGGCAACGCCCTGGAGGTCCGCGAGTCGGTCGAGGTCCTGGCCGGCGGCGGCCCCACCGACGTCGTCGAGCTGACCCTCGCCCTGGCCCGCGAGATGCTCGACGCGGCGGGCCTGAAGGACGCCGACCCGGCGAAGGCGCTGGCCGACGGCTCCGCGATGGACGTCTGGCGCCGCATGATCGCGGCTCAGGGCGGCGACCCCGACGCGGCCCTGCCCACCTCCAAGGAGCAGCACGTCGTCAAGGCGGGTGCCTCCGGAGTCCTGACCCGCCTCGACGCCTACGACATCGGCGTCGCCGCCTGGCGCCTGGGCGCGGGCCGCGCCCGCAAGGAGGACCCGGTGCAGGCCGCCGCCGGCGTCGAACTCCACGCCAGGCCCGGCGACACGGTCACCGAGGGTCAGCCCCTCCTGACCCTCCACACCGACACCCCGGACCGCTTCGAGTACGCCCTCGCCGCCGTGGAGGGCTCGTACGACGTCGCCCCGGCGGGTACGGACTTCACCGCCTCGCCGGTGGTGCTGGAACGTATCGCCTGATCAGGGGTTTTCCCATTCGGGTGAACGGGACCGGTGGACCTGCACCGGTCCCGTTCGGCATGCTGGACTCGGTGAAGCACCGATTGGAGACACCGCCATGAGCGCACTCAGTGCCGAGCCGACCCCCGGAGGGGCGGGCTGGGAGGAGGTCGTCCGTGTCCTGGAGGAGACGGACGCTCCGGAGGGCAGCAAGGTGGAGATCATCGAAGGGATCGTCACCGTGGCGCCTCCGCCGTCCGAAGCACACAACGACACCGCCGAGCTGTTGCAACTGAGTCTCTACACCGTCGTTCCAGAGGGATGTGGCATCTACCAGACCTTGGGTCTGGGGGTCCCGGAGACGGCAGGGGTCTTCCAGCCTGATCTGTGCGTTGTGCCCAGGGTGGCGTTGCGACAGGGCAGGAGAGTGCATGCGAGTGAGACGGAGCTGGTGGTGGAGGTCACCTCTCGCAGCAACGCCAACCATGACCGGATCAAGAAGGTCAGGGGGTACGCCCGTGCCGGCGCCCCTCTCTACCTTCTCCTGGATCCCTGGCACAGCGGATGCCCGACGGCCACGCTTTACGGAGTGCCCGAGGACGGCACCTATCGCGTCCTGGCATCGGTGGAATACGGCGAGAAGCTGACTTTGCCGAACCCCTTCGACCTGGAGATCGACACCGGAGTCTTTCCCACGAGCTGAGCCGCCCTCACCCCAGAACCGCCGCCACCCCCACCAGCACCGGCACCGAAACCACCGTCGACACCAGGATCGCGTCCCGCGCCAGCCGCTCGCCCACCCCGTAGGTCGACGCGTACGTGTACAGGTTCTGCGCCGCGGGCAGCGCCGACGTCACCACCACGTCCAGCAGTTGCGCGCCCCGCAGCCCGAACACCCCGGACGCCAGCGCCCAGGCCACCGCCGGCTGCCCCACCGTCTTCAACGCCACCGCGAGCAGCACCGGCCGCCGCTCCGTGCCCCGCAGCGGCATCGTGGAGCCGCACAGGGAGATGCCGAAGGCCAGCAGGACCGCCGGGACGGACATGTTGCCGATCAGGGTCACCGGGTCCATGACCGGGGCGGGTACGCGCAGGCCGCTCGCGGCGACCGCGACCCCGGCGAGCGATCCCAGCGCTATCGGGTTGCGCAGCGGCGTCAGCAGCACCCGCCACAGGGGGCCCTTGCCGCCCCCTTGCGACAGGTCCAGGAGCGTCACCGCCACCGGTGTCACCAACACCAGCTGGAACAGCAGCACAGGCGCCACCAGCGAGGCGTCGCCCAGGACGTACACGGCGATCGGAATGCCGAGGTTGCCGGAGTTGACGTAGCCGGAGCAGAGCGCGCCGATCGTCGTCCGGCCCACGCCCCAGCCCCGTACGACGCCCACCGCGACGAAGACACCGGCCACGGCGGCCGTGGACAGCGCCGTGACCAGCAGCCGGCTGGAGAAGACCACCGACAGGTCGGCCGTCGCCAGCGTGGTGAACAGCAGGGCCGGCGAGGCCACGTGGAAGGCGAGCCTGGTCAGTACCTCGCGGCCCTGCGGGCCGAGGTGGCCCCGCAGGCCCAGCACATAGCCGACGGCGATGACGACCGCGATGACCGCGAAGCCGGTCAGCACCCCCTGCACGGCACCTCCCCGCCGAGCGGACGGACCTGGGACGGCATGGCAGGGGGAGGGGATATGTGGGGCATGCAACAGACCCTCCGGGGGAGGGCCCGCGTACGTCAATGTGATCTCTGACGGCGGGCACCGATGAGTTCCCGGCGCGCCGCGGGTCTACCGCACGTGGACGCCGTGACACCCGCCGTACTCGTGCTGCCGGGGCCTGTCTCCCGAGGGGAGACACCCCGGCTCTGCGACGAGGTGCGCGCGCTGATGGGAAGCACCCGGGCCGGGGTGGTCGTCTGCGACGTCGGTGGGCTCGGACCGCCGGGGCTCGCCGCCGTCGACCTGCTGGCCCGCCTGGAGCTCACCGCCCGGCGGGCCGGGGGCCGGATCCGGCTGCGCGACCCCGACCCCGCCCTGCACGCCCTACTGGACCTCGTCGGCCTCCGCTTCGAGACGGAGCGGCAGGTCGAACAGCGGGAACCACCGCTCGGTGTCCAGGAAGCAGTGGAACCCGGTGATGCGGCCGTCTGAGATCTCCAGCACCTGGACGGCCCACGGTGCGAAGCCGCCCGCCTCCTCGTCCGGCTTGTAGTGCGCGAAGGCCGGCAGCCCGTTGGCCTCGACCGGCACCAGCCGCGAGTTCGCGCACGCCGAGCCGAGCGTCGTCATGAAACCGGTGATGTCCGCCGAACCGGACAGCCACAGGTCGAACGGCGGCATCGTCATGATCGCGTCCTCGTGGAGCAGCGCCGTCAACGCCGTCATGTCGTAGCCCTCGAAGGCGGCGACATAGCGCTCCAGCAGCTTCTGCTGCTCCTCGTCCAGCGGGTCGGACACCGCCGCGCCGGCGCCTGCCTCCTCCCGCTCGGCGAGGGTCGCGCGGGCGCGCTGCAGGGCGCTGTTGACGGAGGCGACCGTCGTGCCGAGCAGCTCGGCGACCTCGCTCGCCTTCCACGCCAGCACCTCGCGCAGGATCAGCACCGCCCGCTGCTTGGGCGGCAGCTGCTGGAGGGCGGCCATGAAGGCGAGCCGCACCGACTCCTTGGCGATCGCGGCCTCGGCCGGGTCGGCGGTCGAGGGCAGTACGCGGGTGTCGGGCATCGGCTCCAGCCAGGTGTTGTCCGGGCGGGGGGACAGGGCGGCCCGGGCGAGCGGCGTCGCGTCCGTGAGGTCCATCGGGCGGGCCCGCTTGTTGCCCGCGGTCAGCATGTCCAGGCAGACGTTGGTCGCGATGCGGTAGAGCCAGGAGCGGAGGCTGGAGCGGCCCTCGAACTTGTCGTAGCTCCGCCAGGCGCGGACCAGGGTGTCCTGGACCGCGTCCTCGGCCTCGAAGGAGGAGCCGAGCATCCGGTAGCAGTATCCCGTCAGCTCGACCCGGTGCTTCTCCAGCGCGGATTCCAGCTCCGTCGTCACGGTGCCGTTGGTCATCGTCCACCCACCCCTGTGGCGTACCCTCGTGCGCGTCTTCGCGCCTCGCACTTCGGAAGCTACCGCAGGGGACTGACAATGGCCTGTGCAGTCGGGAAAGGCGCAGGTCAGCGGGACAGGCTCAGGGACCGCACCGGCCTGTCCGGGGCCTGCCTGCGCGCCGCCAGCGAGCCGAGCACCGTGATCGCCACGACGCCCAGCACCGCCAGCAGCCCGACCCCGACCGTCCCGGCCCAGCCGCCGGAGTGGAAGGCCACCGCGCCCACCGTGCTGCCCGCGCTGGAGCCGACGTAGTAGGCGGACTGGTACAGCGCCGAGGCCTGGGCGCGGCCGTGCTGGGCGGTCTTGCCGACCGCGGAGGACGCCACCGCGTGACCGGCGAAGAAGCCCGCCGTGATCAGTACCAGGCCCAGCAGGACCAGCGGCAGGGACGGGGCGAGGGACAGCAGCAGGCCCGCCGCCGTCGTACCGCCGCCCAGGTACAGCGCCCCGCGGCGGCCGAGGCGCCCCACCAGGCGGCCCGCCGTCGACGCCGAGACCGTGCCGACCAGGTAGACGAGGAAGATCGAGCCGATGAGCCCCTGCGGCAAGGAGAAGGGCGCCTCCGCCAGGCGGTAGCCGATCACCGTGTACACGCCGCCGAACACCGTCATGAAGAGCGCGCCGATCGCGTACAGGCGGCGCAGCAGCGGGTTGGCGAGGTGGTCGCGGACCGTGCGGACCAGGACGCGCGGACGCAGCGAGCCCGGCGTGAAGTGCCTCGGCGCCGGCAGCAGCATCCGGAAGGCCACCGCGCACGCCACCGCGACGAGGCCGATCACGCCGACGGCGACCCGCCAGCCCCACTCCTGGGCGACCCAGCCGGTGATGACCCGGCCGCTCATCCCGCCGACGCTGTTGCCCGCGACGAACAGGCCGATCGCGGTGACCAGCGCCCGCGGCCGCACCTCCTCCGCGAGGTACGCGGTCGCCGAGGCCGGCAGCCCGGCCAGCGCCGCGCCCTGCACGGCGCGCAGCGCGACGAGCGCTGGCAGCGAGGGGGCGAAGGGGACCAGCAGCCCGACGGTCACCGCGACCGCCAGCGACGCCGTCATGACCGTACGGCGTCCGAAGCGCTCCGAGAGCACGCTCATCGGCAGCACGAACACCGCGAGACCACCGGTCGCGGCGGCCACCGTCCAGCTCGCGTCGCTCGCGCTGACGCCCATGTCGCCCGAGATGAGCGGCAGCAGCGCCTGGGTGGAGTAGAGGAGGGCGAAGGTCGCGACACCCGCCAGGAACAGGGCGAGGCTCATCCGGCGGTAGCCGGGCCCGCCGGGCGCCATACGCGAGTCGGGGGAGCCGGGTGCGCCGGGGGTGTCGGTGGCGGAGACGGATGCAGCGGCGTCCACGGTGGTGGACGCCCCGGTATCGGCGGGAGTCATGCTGCGACGGTACGAAGACCGCGACTCATCCGTCCAATGCATGGAATGGACATAATCGTTCCCATGGTGCATCAGCAAAGCTCACAGGCCCGCCTGTCACCTTCCGGTGACACGGAAGACATCGTGGCGCTGCTCGCGCCCCGGCTCGCGCACTTCGCCGGCGTGGCCCGCACCGAGCACGTCACCCGGGCTGCCCAGGAGATGAACGTCCCCCAGTCGACGCTCTCCCGTGCCCTCGTCCGCCTCGAAGAGGACCTGGGCGTCGACCTGTTCGTGCGCCGCGGTCGCACCCTCGCGCTGACCGTCGCCGGACGTACCTTCCTGGGTTCCGTCGAACGCGCCCTCGCCGAGGTCGAGCGCGCCGCCGACGAGGTCCGCGGGGACGCCGACCCGGCCACCGGCAAGGTCGCCTTCGGCTTCCTGCACACCATGGGCGCCGAGACCGTCCCCGGACTGCTGCACGCCTTCCGCGCCGACCACCCGCGCGTCCGCTTCAGCCTCGTCCAGAACTACGGCGAGGCCATGCTGGAGCGCCTGCGCGCCGGCGAACTCGACCTCTGCCTGACCTCCCCGGTCCCCGACGCCCCCGACCTGGTCGCCCGCCGCCTCGACGAGCAGAAGCTGCGCCTGGTGGTGCCGGCCGACCACTCCCTGGCCGGGCGCAGGCGCATCCGCCTCGCCGAGGCCGCCGACGAGGCCTTCGTGACCCTGGAGCCCGGCTACGGCCTGCGGCGCATCACCGACGCCCTGTGCAAGGAGGCCGGTTTCCGGCCCAGGGTGGCCTTCGAGGGAGAGGAGGCGGAGACGCTCCGCGGCCTGGTCGCGGCCGGCCTCGGGGTCGCCCTGCTGCCGCCGCCCGCCGTGCCCCGTCCCGGCGTGGTCGAACTGACGGTCACGGCCCCGCGCGCGGCCCGCGAGATCGGCGTGGCGTGGCTTGCGGGGCGCACGGACACGCCCCCGGTGGCGGCCTTCAAGAAGTTCCTGCTGTCGAGGCGGGGCCACCTGCTCCCGTCCTGACCCCGGGCCGTCCTGACCTCGGCCGCCCTGACCCGGCACCGCGGTCGCTACCGCCGCCGCAACGACTTCCCGAACCCCACCGCCAACGGCATCCGCAGCCCCAGCGGCGGGGGAGCGGCCAGCGCGTCCTCCACCGGCCGCGAGAACGACTGCCCGAACAGCACGCCCATCACGAAATCCTCCGCGAGCGCGGCGACCTCCTCCCGGTAGTGCCGCAAGCCGTGGCCGTCGGAGTGGACCTCGAACCGGCACACGGCACGGTTCGTCTTCTTCGCCCGGGAGGCCAGCCGGAACGACAGCTCCGGATCGCTGCGTTCGTCGTTCGTGCCGTGCACGATCAGCACCTGCCGCCCGGCGAGCTGCTTCACCGGTTCGGACGGCACGGCCATGTCCTCGTCGGGCAGCCAAGGGGCGATCGCCAGCACCGAGTTGACGGCCTCGTGCCCGCCCGCACGCAGCGCCGCACGCCCGCCCATGTCGGTGCCGACCAGGCAGACGGGGACGTCGCCGTAGCGCCGTACGGCCTCGTCGGCGGCCCACTCGGCGTCCCGGGCGAGGTGGGCCTCGGTGCCGTTCCAGCCGCGGTAGCGGTAGTGCACGACGTGCGCGGCCAGGCCCTCCTCCCGCCCCGCGCGCGCGAGGCGGCGTCCCATCGCGCGGACGGACGCCGCCGCGAGCAGCGGAGACGGTCTGCGGCTGGAGACCTCGTCACCACCGGGGAGCAGCAGCACCACACCGCTCACCGCCGTCCCCTCCGGACCGAGTGTTCGCCCCAGCCGGGCCCGACGGACCGGCGTCGCTTGCTGTGACATGGCAGAAGATTCTCAGAAGACGGGGGGTACGCCACCCGTCCTCGCGGTCACCGTTACATACCGGCGGATCCGTACACCGCGGCCGGGCGCCTCGTGCGCGTCCTCGAGTGCGCGCGTTCCCGGGTGTTCCCGCGTATTCACCCGGTGTTCTACGCGCGTAGGAGTTAGGGTACGGAAATGACGAGCCAGAGCACCGCGCAGACCGCCGCGCAGACGGCCGCTCAGACCGCCGCGCAGACCGCCGTGAGGAACACCTCCCAGACCGCCGCGATGAACAGCGCTCAGGCCGCCGCGAAGAACACCGCGACGACTCCGACGCCGGACCGGATCCGCCGGGCGCCGAAGGTCCTGCTGCACGACCATCTCGACGGCGGGCTGCGTCCCGGCACGGTCGTCGAACTCGCCCGGGCGACCGGCTACTCGGGCCTTCCCGAGACCGACGCCGACCGGCTCGGCGCCTGGTTCCGGCAGGCCGCCGACTCCGGGTCGCTGGAGCGGTATCTGGAGACCTTCTCCCACACCGTCGGCGTCATGCAGACCCGCGACGCACTGGTCCGGGTCGCCGCGGAGTGCGCCGAGGACCTCGCCGAGGACGGCGTCGTCTACGCCGAGGTGCGCTACGCCCCCGAGCAGCACCTGGAGGGCGGGCTCAGCCTGGAAGAGGTCGTCGAGGCCGTCAACGAGGGCTTCCGGGAGGGCGAGCGCCGGGCACGGGACAACGGCCACCGCATCCGTGTCGGCGCCCTGCTCACCGCCATGCGGCACGCCGCCCGCTCACTGGAGATCGCCGAACTCGCCAACCGCTACCGGGATCTCGGCGTCGTCGGCTTCGACATCGCGGGCGCCGAGGCCGGGTACCCGCCCACCCGGCACCTGGACGCCTTCGAGTACCTCAAGCGCGAGAACAACCACTTCACGATCCACGCCGGCGAGGCCTTCGGGCTGCCGTCCATCTGGCAGGCACTGCAGTGGTGCGGCGCGGACCGGCTCGGGCACGGTGTGCGCATCATCGACGACATCAAGGTCCACGAGGACGGCACGGTCGAACTCGGCCGGCTCGCCTCGTACGTCCGGGACAAGCGCGTCCCGCTGGAGCTGTGCCCCAGTTCCAACCTGCAGACCGGGGCGGCGGACTCGTACGCCGAGCACCCCATCGGGCTGCTGCGCCGGTTGCATTTCCGTGTCACCGTCAATACGGACAACCGGCTGATGTCCCACACCGGTATGAGTCAGGAATTCGAGCACCTTGTCGAAGCGTTCGGTTACACGCTCGACGACATGCAGTGGTTCTCCGTCAATGCGATGAAATCAGCGTTCATTCCTTTCGATGAACGACTGGCCATGATCAATGACGTGATCAAGCCCGGATATGCCGAACTGAAATCCGAATGGCTGTTCCAGCAGACGGCTTCGACCAGCGCTTCTTCGGAGGGTGAGGGTTGAGTCCAAGGGGACGGTAATACGGAAATGCGGACGGGCTTTCACAATCCGTCCGCATTTCAATGTTTGCCGCGAGGGGTGCCGCGTGTTTACGTTCAAGGACCGCTCACATCCCCGTCATCCCATTTCGAGGACGCATTCCATGAAGCAGTCTGCTGTCAAGACCCTCGGTGTCGCCGCCCTCGGTGCCGCCTTCGCCGCTGTCGGCGCGGGCGCGGCCACCGCGGCGCCGGAACTCCCGGACACCACCCAGGCCGTGGACTCCGTCACCCGGACCCTCCCCGTGGAGACCGTCTCGGAGGTGGCGCCCGTGGCGGGCAACGTGCTGTCGCAGGCGGGCGACGTCTCCGGCACGGGTCTGACCGCCGCGCCGCCGTTCGTCGAGCAGGTGGTCGCCGAGCAGCTCTCCGACGCTCCGGTCGCCGGCCTGCTCGGTGGCCTGCCGGCCCAGGGCCTGGGCGTGAACGGACTCCCGCTCGGCGGCTGAGTCCGCCTCTCCCCGCGCGCGCCGACGGGGCGCACCCGGTGTCGCCGGGTGCGCCCCGTCGGCTTACCAGAGGGCTTGTGGAGCGGCGGTGAGGCGGGGCACCGGATCACAGGGGCTTGCGGGGGACCCCGTCACCAGGCCGTACGGGCGGCCTTCTCCTCGGACGGCAGCAGGATCCACAGGACGAGGTAGAGCAGGAACTGCGGGCCGGGCAGCAGGCAGGAGACCACGAAGATCACCCGCATCGTGGTGGTGGAGGTGCCGAAGCGCCGGGCCAGCGCGGCGCACACTCCGCCGATCACGCGGCCGTTGGTGGGGCGGGCGAGGCGGGACATCGCGGCTCCTTCGTGAGCGTGTGGGACGGGGCTGCCGTTCGACTTCCCCTTCGTCTGCCCTCCACGCTACGGAGACGAACGGAACAAAGCGTCGCTCTACGGGGCGATACCGACCCTTGGAATCGTCGGGGTCCGACCCTGAGCGGGCTCCTCCTGAGGTGCGGCCTCCCCCTCTTCCCGCTCGGACCCGCGACGGAGCCGGGCCCTGCCCGCGGGGACGACGGCCAGGTGGGCCAGGGCCACGCCCGCCGTGTTCAGCAACAGCGAGTCGACGTCGACGACCTGACCGGGCACCCCGGTCTGCAGCAGCTCGATGCCCAGCGACAGCAGGGCGCCCGCGGCCATGGTGCGCAGCAGGGAGGCCAGCGGCGAGACGGCCAGTCGGCCGTCCGCCATCGGCAGCAGGACTCCCAGCGGCGCCAGCAGCGCGAGAGACCCGCCGAGAGAACGTGCCGCCGAGGGCCAGCCGAGCGCCAGATCGGCGCGGATCCCGTCGAGGGGGTGCAGGTTGGGCGGAAGCACCCAGGGGACGTCGAGGGGCCGCAGCGTGTACCAGGCGACGAACGCGAGATGTGCGACCAGGAGGACACTTCCTGTCACACGGATGCGGAGCGTGGCGCTGCCGCCGAGGAATCCATGACGCTGCACGTCCCCCTAGACGCGGGCGCCGCCGCACTCGGTTCCGGCCTCTCCCCCGCAAGGGTGAGGCTTGCGCCACATGGCCCCACGCGGTCCTCGGCACCCGCGCCCGCCTCCGGCCGTCCCTGGCGCCCCTGCCCGCCTCCGGTCGTTGGCGCCGGCAGCCCCCGTCAGCAGCCCTCCCCGTCGGCCGACGGCGGGCAACCCCCGTCAGCAGCCCTCGTCGGCAGCCCCGTCAGGAGTCCTCCGTCGGCCGGCGGCGGTCAGCCGTCCGTGACCTCGCTGGACGGCGGTTCGTTGCTGCCCGGCCGGGCACGGACCTCCTCCGTGCAGACGTAGCGGCGGGCGGGCCGGTCGGCCGGGCCGGACAGCACGACGGAGTCGTCGCCCTCGGCCTCGGCCGAGTCGGAGAAGGTGCAGACGACTTGGGCGAGTGCGTAGGAGGTGAGGTCGCCGGGGTCGGTCCCGAGGCGCAGCGCGTCCTCGGGATCGCCGGAACGAGGGCCGGCCACGGTGATCCCGCGGCCCACGTCCGTGGTGTACCCGGCCTCCGTCTCCGCGGCCGACGGCGGTGCCGCGAGCTGGTTCAGGAGCCCCTCGGCCACCAGCACCCGCCGCTCGGACTCCGCCGCGCCGTCCGGCACCCGTATCGTCCGGTCCACGGCCACCAGCGACGAGCCGCACAGCAGGGACACCCGCACCGGCACGCCGGGCGCGGCCCGCGTCGACAGGTCCGGCTCAGCCGACGAGCAGCGCACCCGTGAGGGCGCGGGACCGTAGTCCGTGGGCACCTCCGTGGCGCGGATGCCACACCCGGTGAGCAGCGCGGCCAGCACTACCAGCCCGGGGAGTGCCGGCAGGCGGCGTACGGTCATCAGACCTTTCCCTTCGCGTCCTTGCCCGTGCTCTCCTCACCCGAGCCACCCGAGCCACCCGAGCCACCCGAGCCACCCGAGCGACCCGAGCCACCCGAGCCACCCGAGTCGGCCGATCCACCCCAGCCACCCGGGCCGCCCCCGGCCTCCTCGGAGCCCTCGGTGTCCTCCTCCGCCGGCGGGTCCTGCGGCAGCCGCAGCGTGAACACCGCACCCCCTTCCGGGCAGTTCTCGGCGGTGATCCCACCGCCGTGGATGTGCGCGTTCTCCAGGGCGATGGACAGGCCGAGCCCGCTGCCCTCGGAGCGCGGCCGGGACGCGCTCGCCTTGTAGAAGCGGTCGAAGACGTGCGGCAGGACGTCCTCGGGGATGCCGGGCCCGTGGTCCCGCACCCGGATGACCACCTCGTCGTCCGCCCGTGCCACCGCCACCCGCACCGGCGACCCGCCGTGCTTGAGCGCGTTGCCGATCAGGTTGGCCAGGATGACGTCCAGGCGGCGCGGATCGATACGGGCGTGGATGCCGCGCTCGGCGTCGAGGTCGACGGCGTCCAGCCAGGCGCGGGCGTCGATGCAGGCGGTGATCTGGTCGGCGACGTCGACGTCGTCCAGGACCAGCCGGGCGGTGCCCGCGTCGAAGCGGGTGACCTCCATCAGGTTCTCCACGAGGTCGTTCAGCCGCCGCGTCTCGCTGACCACCAGCCGCACGGCGGGCTCGACCATCGGGTCGAAACTCCCGCCCTCGAACTCCAGCTCCTCCTCCAGCACCTCCGTGACGGCGGTGATCGCCGTCAGCGGGGTACGCAGCTCATGGCTCATGTCCGCCACGAAACGCCGTGAGGCCTGCTCCCGGCCGGCCATGTCGGCTACCCGTTTCTCCAGCGCCTCGGCGGCGCTGTTGAACGTCCGGGAGAGATCGGCCAGTTCGTCGGTGCCGGACACGCGCAGCCGGGTGTCGAGCTTCCCTTCGCCGAGGCGGCGTGCCGCGACCCCGAGCCGGTGCACGGGCTTCAGCACGGTCGTCGCCAGTGCCTGCGCGAGCAGTGCGGAGCCGAGCAGGGCGAGTGCGGTGGCGATCCCCAGCGACCAGGCGAGCGAGTTCAGATCCTTGGCCTCCGGTTCCAGAGACTTGAGCATGTAGCCGGTCGGCCCGCCGCCGATCACCTTCGTGCCTGCCACGAGCCGCGGGGTGTCGTTCTCGGTGATCCGCTGCCAGTACAGGTGGTACGGGTGCTTGTTGGTCTTGGTGACCTTCTGTTCCTTGTTCACCGCCGTGCGCAGCGACTCGGGCACGTCGGACAGCGAGAAGCCGTCCAGGCCGCCGGAACTGCCGTACACGGTCTCGCCGTCGGCGTTCTCGGCGACCAGCAGCACGCTGAACCGCTGGCTGCTGCCCGCCATCTGCCCCGCGGTGTGCTGCAACTCGTCCTGGGTGGGGTGCTCGGGCAGCGCGCCCGCCCGGTTCTGCATCTCGTGCTCGAAGCCGCGCAGCACGGCGTCCTGGGTGCGGGTGAGCACCGCCTCCCGGTTCAGCCAGTAGGCGATGCCGGACGCGGACACGGCGGCGGTGAGCGCGACAAGACTGAAGACGAGGACCAGCCGCAGGCGCAGGCTGGTGAAGCGCAGCCAGGACCAGACTCCCTCGCGAGCCGCGGCCCAGCCGCGTGAACCCCCCTGGTGTTCCTGTGTCACTGGGGCGGGTCCAGCCGGTAGCCGACACCCCGCACGGTACGGATCAGGGTCGGGGACGAAGGCACGTCCTCGACCTTGGCACGCAGCCGCTGCACGCAGGCGTCCACCAGCCGGGAGTCACCGAGGTAGTCGTGCTCCCACACCAGCCGGAGCAGCTGCTGCCGGGACAGTGCCTGGCCCGGCCGCCGGCTCAGTTCGAGGAGGAGCCGCAGCTCGGTCGGGGTGAGCTGGAGGTCCTCGCCGTTCTTCGTGACGGTCATCGCCGACCGGTCGATGACCAGGCTGCCGAAGCTCGCCGAGTCGGTCGACTCCCGTTCCCCACGCCGCAGGACGGCCCGGATCCGGGCGTCCAGCACCCGGCCCTGGACGGGTTTGACGACATAGTCGTCGGCGCCCGACTCGAGACCGACGACCACGTCGATGTCGTCGTTGCGCGCGGTCAGCAGGATGATCGGCAGCTGGTCGGTGCGCCGGATGCGACGGCACACCTCGAAACCGTCGATGCCGGGCAGCATCACGTCCAGCACGATCAGGTCCGGCCGCTGCTCACGCAACAGCTTCAGACCGTCCTCACCGCTCGCAGCGGTGGCCACCCGGTGGCCCTGGCGGGTCAGGGAGAGCTCCAGGGCCGTACGGATGGCGTCGTCGTCCTCGATCAGCAACAGGGAAGGCACGGGCTCATTCTGGCCCATGGAGGGGGTGCGGATCGACCGGTGGGTCCGGTTGGGGCCCCGCCACGCCGTCGGACCCTGTGAAGGAACGGTGGTACAGCCGTGACGGAGCCCTGTGACAGGTCTGTGACAGTCGGCGGACACGGCCATGAAGTCACCGGGGCAAGCTTTTGGTCACAGGCAACACAGCAAGTCGCAGCACAGCAGGCAGAGCAAGAAGAGCACGAAGAGCAAGTCGCGGTACGGCAGGCCGAACACCGGAAGTCCACGGACGGGGGCGCGAGATGAACACGCTGACGGGCACCAGCACCAGCGCAGTGGTCACGCGTCTGCACGACGTGCACGCACACCGGGGTTCCGAGAAGTCCGGTGCTGTGAGCGGGCGGGGGTGCGCTCGTGGCACCGGACGACAGCACACCGCCTACATGGCGGTGGTCGACACGCGTCAGGGGGAGACGCAAGGGGGGTCGACGCACTGGGGACCGGCGTACGGGGAGGGCCCGGGGGAGCGCCGTTCACTGCCGGAGGCGGAGTTCACCGCCTACGTCCAGGAACGCCGCGCCTCCCTGTACGCCACCGCCTACCACCTCACCGGTGACCGCTTCGAGGCCGAGGACCTGCTGCAGAGCGCGCTGTTCTCGACGTACCGGGCGTGGGACCGGATCAGTGACAAGGCGGCGGTCGGCGGATACCTCCGCCGCACCATGACCAACCTGCACATCAGCGCCTGGCGGCGCCGCAAGCTCAACGAGTACCCGACCGAGGAACTGCCGGAGACGGCGGGCGACACGGACGCGATGCGGGGCACCGAGCTGCGCACGGTCCTGTGGCAGGCGCTGGCCCGGCTCCCCGAGCTCCAGCGCACCATGCTGGTCCTGCGCTACTACGAGGGCCGTACGGACCCGGAGATCGCGGACATCCTCGACATCAGCGTCGGCACGGTGAAGTCCAGCATCTGGCGGTCACTCCGCCGACTGCGCGAGGACGAGGTCCTCAGCTTCGGTCGTGACCGGGAGGACGCCTTCGGCGAGTTGGTCGCCTGAAGGCAGGGGGAACCGGGGGTCCGGGGGGACCCGCGGAAAAAGTACGAGCCAGGG
>NZ_BAABCQ010000140.1:0-20620 GCF_039539045.1 Streptomyces marokkonensis | reverse complement strand
TTACAGCTCATGCCCGGGGATCACGCACTCGAAACCAGCGAGTAGCGGCTACTTATGCGGCCCGACGCATAGTTCCGAGCCGGGCTATCCTATGACCGTTCCGAACACGCTGCCCAGGGCGTACGTCACACCGGCCGCCGCACCACCGAGGGCGAGCTGCCGCAGTCCGCTGTACCACCAGCTGCGCGCCGTCACCTTGGCGACCACCGCGCCGCACAGGAACAGCCCGGCCAGCGCGAGGAGCACCGCGGGCCACAGCGCGTCGGCGCCGAGCAGGAACGGCAGGACGGGGAGCAGGGCTCCCAGCGCGAACGCACCGAACGACGAGACGGCCGCGACCAGCGGCGAGGGCAGATCGCCGGGGTCGATGCCCAGCTCTTCGCGGGCGTGTATCTCCAGGGCCTGCTCGGGGTCGCGCGACAGTTGCCGGGCCACCTCGCGCGCGAGGCCGCTCTCGACGCCGCGGGCCTCGTAGAGCGCGGCCAGCTCGGCCTCCTCGTCCGCCGGGTGCTTCCTCAGCTCCTGGCGTTCCACGTCCAGTTCGGCCTCGACGAGCTCACGCTGCGAGGCGACGGAGGTGTACTCGCCGGCGGCCATGGAGAAGGCGCCGGCGGCCAGGCCTGCCAGTCCGCTCAGTACGACGGTCTGCTGACCGGCCGCGCCGCCCGCGACACCGGTCATCAGGGCGAGGTTGGAGACCAGGCCGTCCATCGCGCCGAAGACGGCGGGGCGCAGCCAGCCGCCGTTCACGTCGCGGTGCGTGTGGTTGTCGCGGTGCGCCTCGTGCAGCGACGCCTCGGTTTCGATGATGGCCATGAGGGTCCCCCGAGAGGTTGGCTCGAAAGCAAGCCTGGACAAGTTCTATTTCTTGACAACACCCAATCTACGCCGGTCATTTCCTCGTCGCCAGCAAGGAAAGGCTGGGCTTACCTGCGGTTTTACCCTCTGCCGCTCATCCGTGTTCCATGCCGCACAGATGTCGACCGGGTGACGCTGAGGCCTGGGAGGCTGCGTGGCGCACCGCACCGGGGACACATCCGCAAAGGGAGAGGAGAGGCCGCATGGCATCAACCGCCTGCATTCCCCCGGCCCCCGCGTCCGGGAACGGCGTCGGACTCCGCGAACGGGCCCGGGGCGCGCTGCTCGGACTGGCCGTCGGGGACGCCCTCGGGGCTCCGGCCGAGAACATGAAACCCTCCGAGATCCGCGCCCGCTGGGGCCGTATCACGGGATACGTGGCCAAGAAGCCGGCCGGCACCGACGACACCGAGTACGCGATCTTCTCGGGCCTGCTGCTGGCCCGCTACGGCTCCGCGCTCACCCCGGCCCATGTCGGGACGGCGTGGCACGAGTGGATCGCGGACCGGGAGGAGGGCCCGTTCCGGGGCGCGGGCTTCAGCGAACGCGGCACCCTGGAGAACCTGCGCCGCGGTCTGGCCGCACCGATCTCCGCCCAGCACCGCCACGCCTGGAGCGACGGGCTGGCCATGCGAGCGGCGCCCTACGGTGTGTTCGCGGCGGGCCGTCCCGCCGAGGCGGCCCGGCTGGTGGCGATCGACGGCTCGGTCAGTCACGACGGCGAGGGCATCTACGGCGGCCAGGCGGTGGCGGCGGGTGTCGCGGCGGCGATGGCGGGGGCGCCGCCCGTCGCGGTCGTGGCCTCCGCCCTGGCCGTCGTCCCGGACGACTCCTGGACGGCCCGTTGCCTGCGCCGCGCGATGACGGCGGCCCACCTCGGCGAACGCGCCGTCCGCTCTGCGGTCGTCATCGGCGGCTACCCCTGGACCGACCTGGCGCCGGAGGCGGTCGCCCTGGCCTTCGGCGCGTACGCGGCGGCCGACGGCGACTTCACGGACGCCGTGCTGACGGCCGTCAACATGGGCCGCGACGCCGACACCACGGCAGCGGTGGCCGGCGCCCTGGCCGGCGCCACCCAGGGGCCCGCCGCCATCCCGGCCGAGTGGGCGGCGGCCATCGGCCCGGCCCGCGGCAGCTGCCTGCCGGCGATGGCCGGCCACCATGTGCTGGAGGTGGCGGACCTGCTGACGCGGGACGCGGAAGCCCCGGGAGACCGCTCCCGCACCACCCGGCCCAGGGACACTCCGCGGGACGACGCGCCCCCTCACCGTGGCGACCCCCCGGCCGAACGCGCCGGGCCGCACGCCGGTTCCGTACCGGGCCCCGTCGGCGCGGGCCCCACCGGGTCTCGGCAGACTCCGGGGCTCGCTCCGGACCCCGCGGCGGGGCACGGGCCGGGCCATGGGCTCGCTCCGGAACCTGCAGCGGGGCACGGGCCGGGCCATGGGCTCGCTCCGGAAGCGGGCGACGGACTCGCTCCGGACCCGGAGGGCGGAAGCGCTCCGGCACCCGGCCACGCGCTCGCAGAACACGGCGGCCACGTACGGATCGACACCCTCGCGGTACCAGGCCGGCGCCCGGCACGGCACGGCGGACCCGTACCGGAGGCGCGCCCCGCCGGACGGGAAGGCAACGAACCCGCGCCGGACGGTGACGCGGCGGCGGGGGTGACACCGTGAGCAGGTCACGTCCCGCCGGTGAGGAACCGGTCACCATCGCCTACGTCGCCCCGCCCGACGCACCGGAGGAGGCCGCGCCCACCGGGAGCGGGCACCGGCCGGGGACCGAGCCCGTCGCACCGCCCCGCACGCCAGGGACCGAGCTCACCGCGCCGCCCCGCCCGGTGACGCGGTCCGACCGCGTCGAAGGGCTCCTCCTCGGACTCGCCGCGGGGGACGCCGCCGGCTGGCCCGCCGCCCGGCACCGGGCCGCCCGGATGCCCGAGTGGACGCGCCGCCTCACCCGCGAACTGGACACCTTCGCCGAGCAGAACGCGACCACCACCCTCCCCGTCCCCATCGCGCTGAACCAGCCGCCGGAGCCGCTGCGACTCGGCCCGTCGGACGACGCCGAGTGGGCCGCCTTCGCGGCGGAGGCGGTGCTGCGCGCCGGGGACGACAGCACGCTCGGTGACCTGAGCCGGGAACGCCGGATGCGGGCCGCGATCGACCTGACCTGGAACGCCGTCGCCAGCGAGGTGGCCGCGGCGGCGGCCCGCGCCCCCGAGGTCGAGTCGGCCGTACTGCCGCTTCGCGCCCGTATCTCGGTACGGGCCGGGCTCGGCAACCTCGCCACCGGCCTGCGTCCGCCCGCCACCGGCCACGACAACCCGCACTACTTCGACGACGCCGCGTGCGTGCGGGCCTGCGTCCTCGCCGTAGTCCACCCCGGCGCCCCGCGCCTCGCCGCCGACCTCGCCGAGTTCGACGCCCGGTACACCCAGGACGGCGACGGAGTGCACGGCGCCCGGGCCATGGCGGCGGCACTGTCGTGCGCCCTCGACGGCGCCGACGTACGCACCTGTGTCACGGCCGCGCTCGCCGAGCTGCCCGAGAAGACGGAGATCGGCCGCAACGCCCGCCACGCACTGGCGCTGGCGGCGGACGCCGAAAGCGCCTTCGCCCTCGTCCCGCTGCTGGAGCACGGAATCGTCGACCACGTCTACAGCTACGGCATCGCCGCCGCCGAGACCGTGCCGGTCGCCCTCGCCCTGGCCACCGCGGCCGAGGGCCGCCTCGCGGAGGCGGTACCGGCGGCGGCCTGCCTCTCCCGGGTCGCGGACTCCGCCCCCGCACTGGCGGGCGCCCTCACCGGCGCACTGGGCGGCGGCACGTCGATCCCCGCGTCCTGGCGGGAGACCTGCCGCACCCTTCCCGGCTGCGTACTGCCCCGGCTCACCGGAACCGACCTGGTCGAACTCGCCGGACTCCTGCACGCCACGCAACCGTCCCGACCAGAAGGGCGACAAACGACATGAGGACATCCGGCACAACGGACAACGGCACGGCTGA
The DNA here is from genome assembly GCF_039539045.1 of Streptomyces marokkonensis. Classification (NCBI taxonomy): domain Bacteria; kingdom Bacillati; phylum Actinomycetota; class Actinomycetes; order Kitasatosporales; family Streptomycetaceae; genus Streptomyces; species Streptomyces marokkonensis. The sequence goes on along the minus strand of NZ_BAABCQ010000140.1, from coordinate 16,751 downwards.
CGACGGCACGGTGGGCCTGGCGGAGCGTGTCACCGGCGCACTCGTCGGCGCGGCCGTCGGCGACGCGCTCGGCGGCCCGGTCGAGGGCTACTCCCCCGAGCAGATCCTCGAACGCCACGGCGGCCGCGTCCACGGCGTCGTCGGCCCCTGGAACGGCGACGCCTGGCGCACCGCCCGCCCCATCGCCCCCTACCACAAGGGCGACGGCCACGTCACCGACGACACCTTGATGACCCACGCGCTGGTACGGGTCTACGGCACGGTCCGCGACCACCTCGACGCCCACGCGGTCGCCGAACACCTGGTCCCGGACCTGATGACCACCCCGCGCTGGATCCCGGAACTGGAGGCCGAGGCACTCCCGCTGCAGCGGATCTTCCTGGCGGAGAAGTGGCTGGTGGCCAGGGTCCACTACGGCCACGTCGACCCGCGCGAAGCGGGCACCGGCAACATCGTCAACTGCGGTGCCGCGATGTACATGGCCCCGGTCGGTCTGGTCAACGCGGCCCACCCGGCGGGCGCCTACGCCGAGGCGCTGGACGTCGCGGGCGCGCACCAGTCGTCGTACGGCCGTGAGGCGGCCGGGGTCCTCGCGGCGGCGGTGGCCGCGGCCTGCACGCCCGGGGCGACACCGGACTCGGTGGTGGCGGCCTGTCTGTCCCTGGCGAAGGACGGCACCCGGGCGGCGATCGAGGCGGTCTGCGACGTGGCCTCGCAGTACTCGGACTTCGAGTCGGCGCTCGGGCCGCTGCGGGAGGCGGTGGCGCCGTACGACACGGTGGGCCCCGACTACCGGGCGCCCTCACTGGCCGCGCGCCGCCCGTCCCGGGTGCACGCGATCGAGGAACTGCCCGTCGCCCTCGGCATGCTGCTCGTCTCCGGCGGCGACTACCGGCACGCGGTCCTCGGCGCGGTGAACTACGGCCGCGACTGCGACTCCATCGCCACGATGGCGGGCGCGATGGCCGGGGCGCTGGGATCACCGGTCCCGGAGGACTGGGCGAAGACGGTCGCCGAGGCGAGCCGCCTGGACCTCTGGGAACCGGCCGCGACGCTCACCGCGGTGGCCCGGGAGGTCTTCGGACGCGACGTGGCGCGGCGCCGCGCCCACGAGCAGGCGTTCACCGCGATCGGAGGGGCGGGATGCTTCGACTGACCTGGGTCCAGCCCGAGGACCTGATCGGCCACGAACTGCGCCAGGCGGCGCAGGACGGCCGCGACCCGTCGGCGATCGCGGCGCGCTGGCGAGCGGCCGGCGGCTGCGAGGCCCCTGCCCGGGCCGGCGCTTCCTCGGGGCCGGCCTCCCCCTGCCTGCGCCTCCTGGCGGAAGACCTGCTGGACGAACTGGCCGGCCTGCCGAGTCCCCTGGCGGACGCGGAGCCGACGGACCTGGACCGGATCCGGGCCCTGTGCCCCGACTGGCCCACGCGGCCTCCCGCGGCCGTGTCCCGACCCCCCGCCGCCAAGTCCCGCCCCGCGGCCGTGTCCCGGCTCCCCGCCGCCAAGTCCCGCCCCGCCGCAGCCGTATCCGGTCCCGCAGCCGTGTCCGGCCCCGCGAGCGTGTCCCGCGCCCGGCTGGAAGCCGCCTGGCTGGGCAGAGCCGCCGGCTGTCTCCTCGGCAAACCCGTCGAGAAGCTCCCGCTGACCGGCATCCGGCGTCTCGCCAAGGCCACCGGCAACTGGCCCCCGACCACCTACTTCACCGCCCGGGGCCTGCCCGAGGACCTCACCACCGCGTACCCGTGGAACCGCCGGTCCGCGCCCACCTCCCTCGCCGAGAACATCGACGGCATGCCCGAGGACGACGACCTCAACTACCCCGTCCTGGGCCTCCTGCTCCTCCAACGCCACGGCAGGGCCTTCACCACCGCCGACGTCGCCCGCGTCTGGCTCGACGAACTCCCCGCAGGCCGCACCTTCACCGCCGAACGCATCGCCTACCGCAACCTCCTCGCCGGCCTCGAACCCCCGCACACCGCCCGCCACCGCAACCCCTTCCGCGAGTGGATCGGCGCCCTGATCCGCGCCGACGTGCACGGCTGGACCAACCCCGGCGACCCGGGAGCCGCCGCCGAGCAGGCGCACCGCGACGCGACCCTCACGCACACCGAGGGCGGCGTCCACGCGGCGATGTTCGCGGCGGCCGTCATCGCCACCGCCGCCACCGGTGCCCACGACGTCCACGCCTGCCTGCGCGCCGGCCTCACGGTCGTGCCTCCGGGCTCCCGCCTCGCCGGAGCCGTCCGCCACGCCGTCCACCTCGCCGAGACGAACACCGACTTCGACACGGTCGTGGACGCGCTCCACGCCCGCCACTCCCCCACCCACCACTGGGTCCACGCCATCCCCAACACCGCCCTGATCACCGCCGCTCTCACCCACGCGGACGGCGACTTCACCGGCTCGGTCTCCCGCGCGGTGTCCGGCGGCTGGGACACCGACTCCAACGGCGCCACCGTCGGCAGCGTCGCCGGACTCCTCGCCGGCTGTCCCGCCGCCCTGCCCGAGCACTGGACGGCCCCGCTGAAGAACCGCCTGGCCACCTCGGTCGGCGACTTCGACGGCACTGGCTTCGACACCCTCGCCCACCTCACCCACCGGGAGGCCACCCGCTCATGCCCAAGCCCCAGCCCCACCTGACCTCTGCCCCCGCGTCCCCGGCCGGTCCTGGCTCCCCGGACTCCCCGGGCTCCGCTCTGACCGGGCTGCGCGTCCTCGACCTCGCCACCCTCTTCGCGGGCCCGCTGGCCGCCACCATGCTCGGCGACTTCGGTGCCGAGGTCATCAAGGTCGAACACCCCGACCGGCCCGACCCCTCCCGGGGCCACGGCCCGTCCAAGGACGGCATCGGCCTGTGGTGGAAGCTGCTGGGCCGCAACAAACGCACGATCACCCTGGACCTGTCCAAGCCCGCCGGCCGCACCACCCTGCTCCGCCTCGTCGCGACCGCGGACGTCGTCATCGAGAACTTCCGCCCGGGCACCCTGGAGCGGTGGGACCTGGGCTGGGACGAGCTGTCCGCCGTCAACCCCCGCCTGGTCCTTGCCCGGGTCACCGGCTTCGGCCAGTTCGGCCCGTACGCTCGTCGCCCCGGCTTCGGCACCCTCGCCGAGGCCATGAGCGGCTTCGCCGCGATGACCGGCGAGCCGGACGCGCCACCGACGCTGCCGCCGTTCGGCCTCGCGGACTCGATCGCCGCCCTGGCGACGTCGTACGCCGTGATGACCGCGCTCACCGCGCGCGAGCGCACCGGCGAGGGCCAGGTCGTCGACATGGCGATCATCGAGCCGATCCTGACCGTGCTGGGCCCGCAGCCCACCTGGTACGACCAACTCGGCCACGTCCAGCCGCGCACCGGCAACCGCTCCCAGAACAACGCCCCGCGCAACACCTACCGCACCGCCGACGGCACCTGGGTCGCCGTCTCCGCCTCCGCCCAGTCGGTCGCCGAGCGCGTGATGCGCCTGGTGGGCCGCCCGGAGCTGATCGACGAGCCCTGGTTCGCCACGGGCGCCGAGCGGGCCCGGCACGCCGACGTGCTCGACGCGGCGGTCGGCGACTGGATCGCCCGGCACAGCCGCGCCGACGTGCTGGCCGAGTTCGAGAAGGCCCAGGCGGCGGTCGCCCCGGTCCAGGACGTACGGGACGTGATGGCCGACCCGCAGTACCAGGCCCTCGACAGCGTCACCACCGTCGACGACCCCGAGCTGGGCCCGCTGCGCATGCAGAACGTCCTCTTCCGGCTCTCCGCGACCCCCGGCGCGATCCGCTGGGCGGGGCGCCCGCACGGCGCGGACACCGAGGAGGTGCTGACCGGGCTGGGCCTGACCCCGACGGACGTGAAGGAGCTCCGTGAGGAGGGCGTCGTATGACCGCGCCCCCGCTGACCTGGCTGTACGCCCCCGGAGACCGGCCTCGGGTGGTCGCCAAGGCGCTCGCCGCCGGTGCCGACGTGGTCGTGGTCGACCTGGAGGACGCGGTCGCCCCGGACCGCAAGCGCTACGCCCGCGAGGCCACCGCCGAGCTGCTCGGCGAGCCGCAGCCGGTGCCGGTCCACGTCCGCGTCAACTCCCTGGACGGGCCGCTCGCCGCCGCGGACCTGGCGGCGCTGGCCTCGCTGCCGGGGCTGTCCGCGCTGCGGCTGCCCAAGGTGACGTCCCCCGAGCAGATCACCGGCGTCGTGGCGGCCACCGGCGGGCCGCCCCTGTACGCGCTCCTCGAAACGGCCCTGGGCGTGGAGCGGGCACACCTCATCGCCGGCGCTCACGCGTCGCTGCGCGGCATCGCTCTCGGCGAGGCCGATCTCCGCGCCGACCTGGGAGTACGCGGCGACACCGGCCTGGACTGGTCGCGTTCGCGCGTGGTCGTGGCCGCGCGGGCGGCGGGGCTGGCGCCGCCGTCGCAGACGGTGCATCCGGACACCCGGGACCTGGAGGGCCTGGCGGCGTCCTGCGCCCACGGGCGCGCCCTGGGCTTCCTCGGGCGGGCCGCGATCCATCCCCGCCAGCTGCCGATCATCGAGCGGGCCTACCTGCCCACCGAGCGGGAGCTGGAGGAGGCGGAGACGATCGTCAAGGCGGCCACCGCGCAGCCGGGCGCGCTGGCGCTGCCGGACGGGCGGTTCGTCGACGCGGCGGTGGTGGCGACGGCCCGGCGCACCCTGTCGCTGGCCCGGCGGCCCGTCCTGTCCTGACACACGCCGAGGGCGCCCGGAGAGTTCCGGGCGCCCTCGGCGACGTACGACGGCGGGCCGTCAGCCCTTCTTGGCCGAGTCGGCTCCGTCCTTCACGTCCTTCTCGGTGTCGTCCCCGACTCCCTGGGGACTGGCGTCGGCTTCCTCGGAGCCCGCACCGGCGTCTTCCTTCACGTCGTCCCCGGAGTCGTCGGCGTCGCCGTCGGAGGACTCCGCGCCCGGCTCGACCAGCTGCTCCTGACCCGGCCGCATCCGCGCCGAGAGCACCATGTACACCACGGCGAGCAGGAACACGAAGAGCGCGGTCCAGTTGTTCAGCCTGAGGCCCAGGATGTGGTGGGCGTCGTCGACGCGCAGGTACTCGGTCCAGAACCGGCCCACGCAGTAGGCGGCGACGTACAGCGCGAACGCCCGCCCGTGGCCGAGCTTGAAGCGGCGGTCGGCCCAGATGACGAGCACGGCGACGCCGACGCACCACAGCGACTCGTACAGGAAGGTCGGGTGGTACGTGCCCGGTACCCGGCCGTCGGCCGACGAGGTGATCTCCACGGCCCAGGGCAGGTCGGTGGCCTTGCCGTACAGCTCCTGGTTGAACCAGTTGCCCCAGCGGCCGATGGCCTGCGCGAGGGCGATGCCGGGGGCGACGGCGTCGGCGTACACGGGCATCGGGACGCCCATGCGCCGGGCGCCGATCCAGGCACCCAGCGCGCCGAACGCGATCGCGCCCCAGATGCCGAGACCGCCCTCCCAGATCTTGAAGGCGTCGACCCAGTCACGGCCCTCGCTGAAGTACAGCTGGTAGTCCGTGATCACGTGGTAGAGCCGGCCGCCGACCAGGCCGAACGGAACGGCCCAGACCGCGATGTCGGCCACCGTGCCGGGCCGCCCGCCCCGGGCGACCCAGCGCCTGTTGCCGAGCCAGACGGCAACGAAGACGCCGATGATGATGCAGAACGCGTAGCCGCGCAGCGGGATGGGACCGAGGTGCAGCACCCCGCTGGACGGGCTGGGAATGAAGGCAAGTTCCATGGCAGGGTCGACGCTACCGTGTCGGAGGGGACCCGCGACGGGCAGCCCGGCTACGGGTCCGTAACGAGCGGACGGAAAGGCGCCCCCTCGGACATCCGGCGGACACCCGCGGACGGCCACCCCACTGGACCGCCCCCCGACACCCGCGGACGACCACTGGAGCGCCCGCGGACACCCCGCGGACACAACGGCGGCCCTCCGCCGCCGTCCCGCCGCCGCGCTACTTGTTGGCGTCGAGCACCTTCTGCTTCAGCTTCTCCGGTGTCATGGAGCGGTCCTGGTAGACGTTCTCGCCGTCCAGCAGGACGGTCGGTGTGCCGCCGAAGCCGCCGCTGGTGAAAGCCTCGTTGGACTTCTCCACCCAGCTGTTGTGCGTACCGTTCTTGACGCATTCCTGGAAGAGGGTGGTGTCGAGGCCGTCGACCTCGCGCGCCAGGTCGAGCAGCTTGCTCTCGTCGGCGAAGGCGTCGTCGCTCTCCGCCGGCTGGTTGGCGAAGAGCACGTCGTGGTAGGGAGTGAACTTGCCGGCGTCCTGGGCGCAGGCCGCCGCGTTGGCCGCCTTGCGGGAGCCGGTGCCTCCCATGTTGCCGTCGATGATCGTCGCCAGGTGGTACTCGACCTTGAGCTGCCCGGCTTCGGTGAGCTCGTGGATCGTGTCGCGGTACGCCAGCTCGAAGGCCTTGCAGGCCGGGCAGCGGAAGTCCTCCCAGATGGTGAGCGTCGACTTGGCGCTCTCCTTGCCGACGGGGATCGCGAGACTGTCCTTCCCCTGTGCGCCCGAGGGCGCCACGACCGGGCCGGCCGCCTCGCCGCCGTCGTCCTTGCCCGCGTTCGCGCCGATCACGCCGATCACCGCGGCGAGGCCCAGGACGCAGACCACGCTCGCGCCGACGATCAGCGCGCGCCTGCGCCTGTCCTTGGACTTCTGCTTCTCGCGCTCGGCCGCCAGCTTCTGACGGGCGGTGCGCTTTCCCTCTCGGTTCTTCTCGCTCACACCCCGCAGAACGAACCGGGGAGGCGCAGCGCGCCTCCCCGGTCCCAGGTCCACTCGTACGAGGGACCCCTGTCACGTTCCTGTCCGTCGCGTGGCCATCCGGCACGTACCTGTCCGGCACGTACCTGGCGTCACGCCTGTCCGCGCACGCCCTTCGCCAGGTCGGCGGCGAGCGTGCGGACGCCCTCCAGGCCGGCCGCGTCGTCGGGGGCGTCCAGCATGCGCTTGACGAACGCCGAGCCGACGATCACGCCGTCGGCGAAGCCGGCCACCTCGGCGGCCTGCGCGGCGTTGGAGACGCCGAGCCCGACGCAGACGGGGATGTCGGTGGTGGCGCGGGTGCGCCGCACCAGGTCCTCGGCCTGCGCGCCGACCGACTCGCGGGTGCCGGTGACGCCCATGAGGGAGGCGGCGTAGACGAAGCCGCTGCCGGCCGCGGTGATCTCGGCGAGCCGCGCGTCCCTGCTGCTGGGCGCGACCACGAAAACGGTGGCGAGCCCGTGCTTGTCGGCGTGCTCCCTCCACAGCTCCGACTCCTGGACCGGCAGGTCGGGCAGGATGCAGCCCGCGCCGCCCGCCTCGGCCAGCTCGGCGGTGAAGCGCTCGACGCCGTAGCGGTCGATGGGGTTCCAGTACGTCATGACGAGGATCGGCTTGCCGGTGGCCGCGTACGCCTCGCGGACGGTGCGCATGACGTCGGCGATGCGGACGCCGCCGCGCAGGGCGATGTCGTCGGCGGTCTGGATGACGGGCCCGTCGAGGACGGGGTCGCTGTGCGGCAGGCCGACCTCGACGACGTCGGCGCCGCCGTCGAGCGCGGCCCTGACCGCCGCGATGCCGCCGTCCACGGTCGGGAACCCTGCCGGGAGGTAGGCGATGAGGGCTGAGCGGCCCTCGGCCTTCGCCGCGGCGAGGGTGTCGTTCAGCAGTCGCACGTTCCCGCTCACTTGGCGTCCCCCTCGATCTCGGCGGTGCCGGCCTCGTCGGCGGCGACCTCGGCGTCGGTGTCGTACAGCCCGAAGTAGCGGGCGGCCGTGTCCATGTCCTTGTCCCCGCGGCCGGAGAGGTTGACGACGATCAGTCCGTCCTTGCCCAGTTCCTTGCCGACCTCGATGGCGCCGGCCAGCGCGTGGGCGGACTCGATGGCCGGGATGATGCCCTCGGTGCGCGACAGCACGCGCAGCGCCTGCATGGCGGCGTCGTCGGTGACCGCGCGGTACTCGCCGCGGCCGGAGTCCTTGAGGTAGGAGTGCTCGGGGCCGATGCCCGGGTAGTCCAGGCCGGCCGAGATGGAGTACGGCTCGGTGATCTGGCCCTCGTCGTCCTGGAGGACGTACGAGCGTGAGCCGTGCAGGATGCCGGGCTCACCCGCGCTCAGGGTGGCCGCGTGCTCGCCGGTCTCGATGCCGTGCCCGGCGGGCTCGCAGCCGATGAGGCGGACGTCCGCGTCGGGGATGAAGGCGTGGAAGAGGCCGATGGCGTTGGAGCCGCCGCCGACACAGGCGATCGCGGCGTCGGGGAGGCGTCCGGCCTGCTCCAGGAGCTGGCGGCGGGCCTCGACACCGATGACGCGGTGGAAGTCGCGCACCATCGCCGGGAAGGGGTGGGGGCCGGCGACGGTGCCGAAGAGGTAGTGGGTGCGGTCGACGTTGGCGACCCAGTCGCGGAAGGCCTCGTTGATCGCGTCCTTGAGCGTGCGGCTGCCGGACTTCACGGCGATGACCTCGGCGCCGAGCATGCGCATGCGGGCCACGTTGAGGGCCTGGCGGCGGGTGTCGATCTCGCCCATGTAGATCGTGCAGTCGAGGCCGAAGAGCGCGCAGGCCGTCGCCGTCGCCACGCCGTGCTGGCCGGCGCCGGTCTCGGCGATCACCCGGGTCTTGCCCATGCGCTTGGTGAGCAGGGCCTGGCCGAGCACGTTGTTGATCTTGTGGGAGCCGGTGTGGTTGAGGTCCTCGCGCTTGAGGAAGACGCGGCAGCCTCCGGCATGCTCGGCGAAGCGGGGTACTTCGGTGAGGGAGCTGGGGCGGCCGGTGTAGTGGACCAGTAGGTCGTCGAGCTCACGGGCGAACTCGGGATCGGCCTTCGCCTTGTCGTACTCGACGGCCACCTCGTCGACCGCCGCGACGAGGGCCTCGGGGATGAACTTGCCGCCGAACTCGCCGAAGTAGCCCTCGGCGCTGGGGACTTGCCCCTCCGGGTCGGGGATGAAGAAGTTGCTGGGCATGCGTGAACCTCACGGTGAGTGTCTGGTGTGGGCACTTTCGCCGTGGGGCGCGGGTTGTCAGGCCCCTTCGGGCCGTCTCTGGTTGCTCGCGCAGTTCCCCGCGCCCCTGACGGGGCGCTGCTGCCATCGCATGCCGTTGACCTGCCCTGGTTCGTCTCCGATGACGTACCGCACCCTGCGACCGTGCACCCTGCGTGCGGGCGCGCGGCAGCCTCGGGGCCGGCAGCCGCGCGCGAGGCGGGCATACGGGTCCCTGGCGGCCAGGGCGAGCGGGAGCGTCATCGTCGGCAAGCCTACCGGGGTCAGCCGCGCCCGTGCCGCAGTGCCGGGTGCTCTCCGGCCGCGACCAGGTCGGAGACCGCGGCCTTCGGGTCGCGGCCGGTGACCAGGGACTCGCCGACCAGGACGGCGTCGGCGCCCTCGTTGGCGTAGGCGATGAGGTCGTGCGGGCCGCGGACGCCGGACTCGGCGACCTTGACGATGTGCGCGGGGATCTCCGGGGCGACCCGCTCGAACGTGCCGCGGTCGACCTCGAGCGTCTTCAGGTTGCGCGCGTTGACGCCGATGACCTTGGCGCCGGCGTCCACCGCGCGCTCGACCTCGTCCTCGTCGTGCACCTCGACGAGCGGGGTGAGACCGATGGACTCGGCGCGCTCGATCAGCGACTCGAGGGCCGGCTGCTCGAGGGCCGCGACGATCAGCAGCACGAGGTCGGCGCCGTGCGCGCGGGCCTCCCACAGCTGGTACGAGGTGACGATGAAGTCCTTGCGCAGGACGGGGATGTCCACACTCGCGCGGACCGAGTCCAGGTCGGCGAGCGAGCCGCCGAAGCGGCGCTCCTCGGTGAGGACGGAGATGACGGCGGCGCCGCCCGCCTCGTAGTCCGCGGCGAGTCCGGCCGGGTCGGCGATGGCGGCCAGCGCGCCCTTGGACGGGCTGGAGCGCTTGACCTCGCAGATGACCTTGACGCCGTCGCCGCGCAGGGCGGCCACGCCGTCCTTGGCGGGACGAGCCTCGGCCGCGCGCTCCTTGAGCTCGTCGAGGCTGACGCGCGCCTGCCGTTCCGCGAGGTCGGCACGGACTCCGTCGATGATCTCGTCGAGCACACTCACGCGAGCGGCCCCCTTTCAGACGGCGAAACCTGTGGTCACTTGTGATGGTATCCGGAGCACGGCAGAGGCCTCGCATCCGGTTGACGCCGGTCCCTCCCCCGTCCTGGGCATTCACCAGGTGATCAAGGGATGAGCCAGCCACCGAACGGCAGGTTCCGGACAACGGTGAAGACCAGCAGCAACGTCCCCAGTGTCCACAGGTGCGCCGGGCCGAGTTCGATCCGCAGGGGACGGCCGCGCACCACGCGGACCACCCAGACGGTCCAGAGCACGGCGAAGCCCAGATAGCCGAGGACAGCCGGCGCGTTGGCGTGCAGCGCGGTCAGCACGTCGCCGTGGGCGAAGGCGTGGGCGCTGCGCAGGCCGCCGCACCCCGGGCAGTGGATGCCGGTGAAGCGAAGCAGGGGACAGACGGGATAGTGGCCGGGTTCGCCCGGGTCCACGTTGCCCACGTACGTGAAGGCGCCGACGACGGCCGCGAGTACTCCGGCCGGGACGGCCAGGCCCAGGAGGGCGGGCGCGCCCCGTGTCACGGTCCTGCTCCGCGTCGGCTTCCCGGTCTCGGCGTCCACGCACCGCATTCTGCCCCCGCCGGGCCGTGAGCGCACGTGAGGGGCGGCTGCGGCACCCTTGTGCCGATCCGCCCCTCGGGGAACGGCGTGACCGCCGTGCCCGGTCAGCCCTTGGCGCCGACCGGCTCGCGCTCGCCGGCGACCTGGTGCACGGGGTGGTTCGACTTCGGCTGGCCGAGACCCATCATGCGCATGACGCCGCCCACGGCACCGCCGAGAAGCACGACCGCCATACCGGCCCAGAAGCCCACCGGCTGGGCCGCCACCATGAACACGCCCGCGACGCAGAAACCGATGAAGGCGATGATGACACCCGTCCAGGCGGCCGGGGTGTGACCGTGGCTGCTGCCCGACATTGCTTGCTCCTCGTTACTGTGTGCCAAGTCCGAGCGGGACGCTCATGCCCATTGTCCCGCACGGGCGCGCTCGGTGTGAGCGGGGGTGGCCCCACGCGCGGACTGCTCCTCCACGCGCGCGTGGCGGCCGCCGGATGCCCGGGGCGCGCGTGCCGTTGTGGACGGGTGCCCTCGTGCGCGCGGGTGAACCGCCCGGTCGGGGGGCAGCGGAGCACGCGCCGACGGGGCAGTCGGCCGCGCGCCGGTCGGGAGCAGCGGAGCGCGCGCCGGTCGGGGCCTTGGCGGGCGCCGGTCAGGCGCCGGTCGGGTCCTCGCCCCGGTCGATGGCCTTCCAGAGGTCCTCGGGGCGGTTCGGGTCGACGGTCTGGGGGGTGCGGCGCGGGCGCGGGGTGCCGTCCCGCTCGTAGCGGCCGGACATCGCGGGCCACAGGCGGCCGTAGCGCAGGGCGAGCAGTCCGGCCAGCAGGAGCAGCGCGCCGCCGACGGCCGCGACGTAGGGCCAGGCGGTGTGGGAGAGGGCGTCCACGGTGGCGGAGGTGTCGCCGGCGGCCTTCGCCGCCTGTTCGTCCAGCGCGGAGCTGTCGGAGGCGCCGGTCAGGGCGGCGGCGACGGTGCCCGCGCCGCTCAGCGCGAGCAGGGCGGCGACGGCGAAGCGGCCCGCGCGGCGCACGGCGAAGACAGCGACGAGAGCGGCGAGGCCCACTATGGCGAGCGCCGCGGGTACGCCCGTGACGTCGCTGCCCTTGGCGGTCAGGGGGAACGCGCCGCCGGCCACCGTCGCGGTGCCCTGCGCCCACTCCTGCCGGGTGGCGAGCAGGGCGACTGCCGCGCCGAGCGCACCGCACAACAGGGCGGCGGCGAGGCTGCGGCGGCCGGCCCGGGCGGGTCCTGCGGCTTGGCTACGGGGGTGAGGAACAGCTGTCACGTACTCCACTATCACCCGAACCCCGGGCGAACCGTCACCCGGGGTTCGGATCGGCGGACGTGAGAATCGCCCCACCCCCTCCGCCCGAGCCCCCGGCCGGGCGGCCGGAGCGCCCTACGGGCCCCTCCGGATCGCCCTACCGTCCCAGGCGGTTGGCCGTGTGCACCGCCCTCAGCACCGCCGCCGCCTTGTTGCGGCACTCGGTGTCCTCGGCGACCGGGTCGGAGTCGGCGACGACTCCGGCACCCGCCTGCACGTAGGCCGTGCCGTCGCGCAGCAGGGCGGTGCGAATGGCGATGGCTGTGTCGGAGTCGCCCGCGAAGTCGAGGTAGCCGACGCAGCCGCCGTACAGGCCTCGGCGGGACGGTTCGAGTTCGTCGATGATCTGCAGGGCGCGCGGCTTGGGCGCGCCGGAGAGGGTGCCGGCCGGGAAGCAGGCGGTGAGGACGTCGAAGGCGGTCCGGCCCGGGGCCACCCGGCCGGTGACCGTCGAGACGATGTGCATGACGTGCGAGTACCGCTCGACGGACATGAAGTCGACGACCTCGACCGAGCCGGGTTCGCAGACCCGCCCCAGGTCGTTGCGGCCGAGGTCGACGAGCATGAGGTGCTCGGCGCGCTCCTTGGGGTCGGCGAGCAGTTCGTCGGCGAGCGCCTGGTCCTCCTGCGGGGTGGCGCCGCGGGGCCGGGTACCGGCGATGGGGTGCACCATGGCACTCCCGTCCTCGACCTTGACCAGCGCCTCGGGGGACGAGCCGGCCACGTCGAAGCCGTCGAGGCGGAAGAGGTACATGTACGGGGAGGGGTTGGTGGCCCGCAGCACCCGGTAGACGTCCAGGGCGCTCGCCGTGCACGGCGTCTCGAACCGCTGCGAGGGCACGACCTGGAAGGCCTCGCCCGCGCGGATGCGCTCCTTGACGTCCTCGACGGCCTCCTGGAAGTCGGGGCCGCCCCACAGCGCGGTGTACTCGGGCAGCTCGGACGGCGGCAGCGCGGCCGGGGGCTGGGCCACCGCGCGCGTGAGGTCGGCCTCCATGGCGTCCAGGCGGGCCACCGCGTCGGCGTAGGCCTCGTCGACGCCCGTCTCGAGGTCGTTGTGGTTGATCGCGTTGGCGATCAGCAGGACCGAGCCCTCCCAGTGGTCCATGACGGCGAGGTCGCTGGTGAGGAGCATGGTCAGCTCGGGGAGCTTCAGGTCGTCGCGCTCCCCCGGGCCGACCTTCTCCAGGCGGCGCACGATGTCGTAGCCGAGGTAGCCGACCATGCCGCCGGTGAAGGGCGGCAGGCCCAGGTCCTGGGCGAGGTCGCGCGGGGTGTGCAGGGCCTCGACGGTGGCGCGCAGGGCGGCGAGCGGATCGCCGTCGGTGGGGACGCCGACGGGCGGGGTGCCCTGCCAGTGGGCCTGTCCGTCCCGCTCGGTGAGGGTGGCGGCGCTGCGGACGCCGACGAAGGAGTACCGGGACCAGGAGCGGCCGTTCTCCGCGGACTCCAGCAGGAAGGTGCCGGGGCGCTCGGCCGCCAGCTTGCGGTAGAGCGCGACCGGGGTGTCGCCGTCGGCGAGGAGCTTGCGGCTGACCGGGATCACCCGGCGGTCGGTGGCCAGTTTGCGGAAGGCTTCGAGGTCCATGACGTCCATGGCGGCAGACCCTACTGAGCCGCGCCGGGCGCGTCGGCACCCGCGCCGGGCGCGTCGGCCGTACCGCCCGTACCGCCCGTGCCGCCCGTGCCGGCCGTGCCGGCCGTACCGGCCGTACCGGCCGTACCGGCCGTACCGCTCTCGAGGAGCACGTCGGCGTCGAAGCAGGTGCGCGCGCCGGTGTGGCAGGCTGCGCCGACCTGGTCGACCTTGACCAGGAGGGTGTCGGCGTCGCAGTCCAGGGCGACGGACTTCACCCACTGGAAGTGTCCGGAGGTGTCGCCCTTGACCCAGTACTCCTGTCGGCTGCGCGACCAGTAGGTGCAGCGCCCGGTCGTCAGGGTGCGGTGCAGTGCCTCGTCGTCCATCCAGCCGAGCATCAGCACCTCACCGGTGTCGTACTGCTGGGCGACGGCGGGCAGGAGGCCGTCGGCGCCGCGCTTGAGGCGGTCGGCGATCTCCGGGGCGAGCGGGCTGGTGGGCCGGGGGGAGCTGCTGGTCATGCGCCCATTGTGCCGCGCGGGACGGACACGCCCCGGCGCTGTCCATTGGGCGGACCCGGCCGGCGGCCGTAGGCTGACTCCATGTCGACTTTCGCCAAGCGTGAACGACTTCTGCTCGCGGACCTGTTGGAGACGGCGGGGCCAAGCGCCCCGACCCTGTGCGACGGCTGGCGGACCCGGGACCTCGCCGCGCACGTGGTGGTGCGCGAGCGTCGGCCGGACGCCGCCGGGGGCACCCTGATCAAGCAGCTGGCGTCCCGGCTCGACCGGGTGATGGAGGAGTACGGCGCGAAGCCGTACGAGGAGCTGGTCCAGCTGATCCGCACCGGCCCGCCGCGGTTCTCGCCGTTCTCGCTCAAGCAGGTCGACGAGGCGGCGAACACGGTGGAGTTCTACGTCCACGCCGAGGACGTCCGTCGTGCCCAGCCGGACTGGTCGCCGCGTGAGCTGGACCCTGTCTTCCAGGACACCCTGTGGTCCCGCCTGGAGCGCAGCGCCCGCCTGATGGGCCGCGGCATCCCGACGGGCCTGGTGCTGCGCCGGCCGAACGGCCAGACGACGGTCGCCCACCGCGGTACGCCGGTGGTGACGGCGACCGGCGAGCCGTCCGAGCTGCTGCTGTTCGCGTACGGTCGGCAGAGCGCCGCGAAGGTGGAGCTGGAGGGCGAGAAGGACGCGATCGCCCGGCTGCACGAGACGAGGCAGCTCGGCATCTGAGCGCGCGGGCCGCTACTTCGGCAGCTCGGCCCGCCGCACGCCGGGCGCGCACAGGGCGACGACGCCGCCCAGTGCGCAGACCGCGCCGCTGACGGCGAAGACCGGGCCGGTGCCCCAGACGCCGATGGCGGCGGCGGACAGCGGCATGCTCAGCGGCGCGATGCCGAGGCTGACGATCCCGCCGACCGCGGTGACGCGTCCCAGGTAGGCGGGTTCGGACTGGGTCTGCAGCAGGGCTCCGCACATGGCGCCGCTGAGCCCCGTGAGCAGCCCGACGATCACCGAGATGCCGACGGCGGCGGGGAGGCCGGGCGCGTGCGCGAGGGCGCCGATCGCGGCCGCGCCGGGGATGATGGCGCCGGCGGCGACGCACCCCGCGCGCGGCAGGCGCCCCCGCACGGTCAGCAGCAGGGCGGCGGCTCCGGCCCCCGTGCCGAACCCGGCGAGCACCCAGCCCATCCCGGAGGCGCCCCAGCCGCGCTCGTCCGCGAGCAGGGTCAGGCCGACGTTGAGGGGGCCGACGAAGCCGAGGTCGCCGAGGGCGATGGTCACCATCAGCGGGCCGAGGACGCGGTGCCGGCGGATGTAGCGGAGCCCGCCCACCAGGTCCCGCCACGCGGTGGCGTTCCCCGCGTTCCCCGCGTTCCCCGCGTTCCCCGCGTTCCCCGTGGCCCCCGCGTTCCCCGTGGCCCCCGTGGCCCCCGTGGCCCCCGTGGCCTCCGTGGCCTCCGTGGCGGCGGTGACGGTCGCGTCGTCGGACGGCAGCTCGCGCATCCGTACGGAGATCAGCAGCGGCACCGACACGGCGATCAGCAGCCCCGCGAACGCGAAGGCGGCCGCCGCGCCGCCGACCGCCACGCAGAGCCCGCCGAGCGGTGCGCCCACGACGGCGGCGAAGCGGACCGCGAGGCCGCGCATGCCCTGGACCCGGGCGAGCTGGTCCTTGCCGGTGATCCGGGCCGGGAGCGCCCCGACCGCGGGCAGGAACAGGGCGTCGACCGTGCCGAAGACGACGGCGAGCAGGCCGAGGAGCCACAGCCCGGGGTCGGTGGCGAACAGCACGGCGGCGACCGCCAGGACCGTGACGCACCGTACGGCGTCACTGCCGATGACGACCTTCCGCGGCCCCAGCCGGTCGGCGACCACGCCGCCCCCGAGCATGAGCAGTGCGCGCGGCACCGCGCTGACGGCCGTGACGACGCCCGCCTCGGCGGGGCTGCCGTTCTGCACGGCGGCCCAGGACAGCGCGAGGAAGAACACCATGTCGCCGACCATGGAGGCCGTGTAGGCGGCGACCCACCGCAGGACGTTGGCGTCACGGTGGGCGGGTACTGCGGCGGCTGTGACGGCGGCCCCGGGTATGAACGTGTCCGGAACGGGCGTGGTCCCTTCAGACACGGAACGGGAATCCGTAGACGTGCAGCGCCACGTTCTCGCGCCCCTCGGTGTCGCCGGCGGCCTCCGCGGCACGGCCCTTCTCGTCGTACTTCTCCGCCAGGGCGAGCAGCTCCGCACCCAGTTCGGCCAGTTCGGCGGGGGTCAGGCGGAGCAGGGCCTCGTTGTCGGGAGCGGCGGTGCTCCACTCCGCCCCCCAGGTGGGGCGCTCGTCGAGGTAGCGGCGGTACATGCCGGTGCGCTGCTCGTGGAAGAGCCGGGTGGCGGCGAGGTGGGCAGCCACGCGCTCGGGGGCGTCGCGGAAGTTCTCGTCGCGGATGCTCACGCTGGTCGAGGAAAGCTGCCACCAGCGCTCCCGGCCGTCCGCGCTCTGCGGCTCGGCCTCCTCGATCAGTCCGTGCTCGGCCAGCTTGCGCAGGTGGTAACTGACCAGCGAGACGGCCTCGTCGACCTGTTCGGCGAGCTGGGACGCGGTCGCCGTACGCACCACACCCAGCCCGCGGTACAGCTGCATACGCAAGGGGTGCGCCAGGGCTTTGAGGGTGCCCAGGTCGGTAATGGGGCGGTTCTCCTCGCGAGTCATGGCGTCACC